>JAEYON010000025.1 GCA_023411645.1 Bacillota bacterium
TTTTTTGTCTAAAATAATTGTAGCTATCATTCTTGTTATAACCATCATCTTTAACCTGACGACTATGGCTTCTGCAGCAACCTCAGCTTCAACAGTTTCAACCACACTTGACCGTGCAAACGCACTGAAAGAACTTGGTCTCTTTATGGGAAGTAGCGCCGGGTTTGACCTTGACAAAGCTCCTACAAGGACGGAAGCTGTTATTATGCTCCTCAGGGTATTAGGGGAGGAAAAAGCTGCGCAAAGCAGCTCATATGAAAACCCATTTACTGATGTACCAGCTTGGGCAGTCAAGGAAGTAACATATGCTTATAACAAGGGTTACACAAGTGGATTATCATCGAATAAATTTGGCAGTACTGAACTTGTTACACCTGAACAGTTCTTTACGTTCATGCTAAGAGCACTTGGTTATAGTGATAAGGCTGATGGGGATTTCGTCTGGAATGCATCAATCCAGAAAGCAGAATCGCTTGGTATCGTACCTCCGGACAAATACAAGACAGGGACGAATTTTACACGTGGCGATTGTGTTGATATTATCTACAGTTTCCTTGGTGCAAATAAAAAGGACGGAACAACCACACTCGCTAAATCATTAATTGATAAGGGAACTATCGATTCCAATATATCTGCAAAATATGGATTTACTGAGCCGACCAACGATTTGGGGTTACCTTTGTTAACATCTTTAAGATTTGACACTGCAGAAGATTGGGATGCTGTATTAGATGACTACTCTTTTGTTTTCTATTTGCCTGACCATTTTAATAAGCATGATGACGAATTCAAGATGAAGGCAGGAGATGTGTTATATGATATAGTAAATGGTACATTAGAAGATATAGATCCAACAACTAAAGTATATAAAAAGGCAGAGGATTTAGCAAGTAAATATAAGAACTTAGGAATTTTTGTAACAGTAGTTACCTCGTACGAGTTTGTAAATGGTTTATTTGTGTCATCTGATGGAAATAAAGCATTAGCCCGAGTTCAAGTGAATTACTCAGTGATAACTCAAATTGATATAGTGGAAACTGGCACCATACATGTGTTTATAGTTTATAATAAAAACACGGATGAGACTAAGATAATTGGATTTTCAAGGGAAGCAATAAGGCTTTTTGAATATGGATATTAGACAAAACAAAGCAACATGATTTGAGATTACTATATGTGAGGACGCTGTACCACCTATTGATAAATGTTTTTCTCGATAGGTGGTTTTTATTTTGCCCTGAAAGCCTTGGAGTAAGGACTTTACAGGTTCGTTGCAGGTGCATGGCAGCGCATGTACTGACATGCTCCAAAATTTAGCGGGGTGCTTATGGCCACGTATTTCCCATGTTAAGGCTACGGTGGTGCATAATATTGACGTGAGAGTATGCTATTCCGACTTTTCTTTTGTATAATAAATATTAAGAGTATCGTCAGAAAAGGGAGAGTTGAGTGTTGAGAATGACAGAAAAAACATTCAACACCGTCGGACACAACTCCAATACTGACAAACCGGTTAAGGTGAACAATGTAATCCGTGAGTTTCTCATGACTAAGGAAGCGGGGTTTCGGAGAATTTTATGTTAGACATAGATTTATGGATGGAGTGTTATACAAGATTACTAAAAGAAACATTCGGTGAGCGCATTTATTTTGTTGGTCTACAAGGAAGTTACGGCAGAGGTGAAGCAACTGAAGCAAGTGACATTGATGCGGTTGCTATTTTAGATAAACTGGCAGCTGAGGATATAAAAACGTATAATGCCATGCTTGATAAACTCCCTAACCGAGAAATGATGTGTGGCTTCCTTTCAGGAAAAGATGAGCTTTTAAATTGGGAGCCGTCAGATTTGTTTCAGTTTTATTATGATACAACACCAATTGTAGGTACTCTTGACGAGTTGCTCGCAAAAATTGATAATGTAGCAGTTGACCGTGCCATTAAAATTGGCGCTTGCAACATCTACCACGGATGTGTACATAATATGCTATATGAAAAAAGCGATGATATTGTCCGTGGACTATATAAGTCAGCATCTTATGTTATACAGGCTATTGTATTTAAGGATACAGGTAAATATATAAAGCACCAAAAAGATTTGCTTGAAGCAGCAAACAATAAAGATAAGGAAATTTTAATTAACACTATCGCTCTTAAAAACGGAGCCGCAGTTGAATTTGATTCAATATCGGAGCATTTGATTAATTGGGCAAGCGAGTTAATAAAAGTATGAAATCTATCACATTGACAAATTTTGATTTGATAGCATATACTAACAACATATCAAATAAATTTGATATGAGCTGATAACTTGGAAACAGTTTATATGGAGCATGCAAAAGTGTTTAAGGCCTTTTGTGATGAAAAGCGGAGGAATTGATATGGCGTTGTTTGGAAAGAAAATTATGGTCGAAAAGACTGCCTCGTGTTGCTGCGGAGGCAGCTGCGATGCTGAAAGCATGGCAAAAGCTGAAAAAGCTAAAGCTGAGGGCGCAAGCATTAAGGTACTTGGTAGCGGCTGCGCAAAATGCAACCAACTCGAAGCTGCAACAAAAGCAGCACTTGAACAGCTTGGAATGGATGCAACCATCGATCATGTGACCGATTTCGCTCAAATTGCAGCTTATGGTGTGATGACTACTCCTGCTCTTGTTGTAGACGGGAAAGTAGTTTCTTATGGAAAGGTTCTAAAAACTGATGAGGTCGTAAGGATTCTGCAAAAGGTCAGAGGGTAAATACATGCAAAAAGCAACCTGTAAAGTGACAAGTTGCTAAAAACATGAAAGAATATCTATCAAGTTGAGTACGCATAAATGGTTCAATTAGCTTCAAACAAAGAATAACAGATCAAACGCTATTATGAGGAAAGGGCTATCATATGAGACAGCCCTTCAACTTTATGCTCTGATTAAAGAATCAATTGTCGCCTGGTCAAATCCTACAATGATACTGCCGTTGATATCAATTACCGGAACGCCTCTCTGACCGGACTTCTGCACCATTTCCACAGCAGCTTCTCTGTTTTGTGATACATCTACATCTTCAAACTGTACATGCTTTGAAGTGAGATAGTTTTTTGCCACAGTACACCATGGACATGATGGCGTTGAATAAACTTTAACTGTCATAAATCTTACCTCCTAACAAGTAGACCATAATTATTTATTCTATATATACCCCCTATGGGTATATTGTAACAAGAAATTTCTTTTAGTCAGTAAATCTCATAAATCGCTGCATGGTTTTCGCAAGATCGCTTAACGCCTGGTTTTTATCATCCGCAGAAGCAGCGTTTTCTATACATGTCAATGAGTGCTTTTCAAGTATCAGTCCCCCTACTTTATTTATTGCGGCGCGAACTGCCGCTATCTGTGTGAGAATATCCTCACAGTTTTTATCATCCTCAATCATTCTCTGAATTCCCTTTATCTGGCCTTCTATACGTCTTAACCTTTTTAATATGTCTTCTTTAGAAGCATTACGGTATGTATCCATTTTTGGAAGCCTCCTATACTGTACTGGGGTATACCTATAGTATACGTTATTGCATAATTATATGCAATTTTTCCAGGACAGAGAGGATGATAATGCGATCAATGCAACTAAAATGTACTTGTGCCGTGCAGGAACGATAGATGTACAAATTATTCGATATTTTACATGAAACATTGCTCTAAACAGTTATTGACAATATTAACTCACAGTAGTATTATAGCATAAAACATATATGAATAGTCGGCGAAATTGATAGAAGAGAGGATGATTACAATTGGGAATGAGTTAAAGCATAGTATCAGTACTAAAGTGGTGCATGGCTCTAAAGGTTATGACTCACATACGGGAGCAATAAGCTTTCCTATATATCAAAGTGCTACTTTCAGGCACCCCTGTTTACACCAGTCTACCGGATACGATTATTCACGCCTGCAAAATCCTACCAGAGAAGAACTTGAAAATACAATTGCCATTCTTGAAAATGGAAGATTTGGTTTTGCTTTTTCCAGTGGTATGGCTGCGATTTCCACAATTCTCTCAATTTTTTCACCGGGGGATCATATTATTGTGTCTGATGACCTTTATGGGGGTACTTACAGGTTGCTCGGAGAAATATATAAAAAATATGGGATAGAGTTATCTTATGTTGACACAAGCAGCATCAATGAGATTGAAAATGCCGTGAACCCTAACAGTAAAGCTATTTTGGTTGAAACTCCATCAAATCCTATGATGAAAGTGGCGGACATTAAGAAAATATCAGATCTGGCAAAGTACAAAGAAATGCTCTTAATTGTTGACAATACATTTTTGACACCATATTTTCAAAGACCCCTGGAGCTCGGAGCAGATATTGTTATCCATAGCGGAACAAAATACCTCGGTGGGCATAACGACACATTGGCTGGTCTGCTTGTCGCTAATGACGATATGCTTGCAGAAAGAATAAAGCTTGTGCAAAAGTCAGAGGGCGCTGTATTGGCTCCTTTTGACAGTTGGTTGATTTTAAGAGGGATAAAGACACTGGGAGTACGGCTTGAAAAGCAGCAGGAAAATGCTATGAAAATTGCAAGATGGCTTTGTAATAATAAAAGTGTCACTAAGGTTAACTATGTGGGATTACCTGATCATGAAGGCTACAGCATCTCAAAATCTCAAGCCTCCGGTTTTGGAGCCATGATTTCCTTTAACGTAAAGGACATACAATCTGTTGAGAGGGTTCTAGAAAAAGTACAGTTAATCATTTTTGCCGAGAGCCTCGGCGGTGTTGAAAGCCTGATAACCTATCCCGTTGTTCAGACACATGCCGCCATACCTGAGGAAATGAGACTGAGGATCGGAGTATCTGACACATTGCTAAGACTTTCGGTAGGAATTGAGGCAGCAGAGGATATTATTGCTGATTTGGAACAGGCATTGAGATAGGGCATAACAGCCTATGAATAGGAGGCAACTTGTGAGCGGCTTATTTGATGAAATTATTGAAAGAAAAAATACAGATTCTTTAAAATGGGACTATTGCAAGCAAAGATTCGGCCGGGTAGATGTATTGCCAATGTGGGTTGCGGATATGGATTTTAAATCACCTGCTCCCATAACGGAGGCGATAAAACGCAGGGCGGAGCATGGAATCTTTGGCTATACTGAGGTACCGGAAAGGCTTACACATGCTTTTGCAGAATGGGTTAAGAGAAGGCATAACTGGATGATAGACCATCGATGGATTGTTCACAGCCCAGGAGTAGTTACTTCGGTAAATACAGCAATACTTGCATTTACAAAGCCCGGTGACAGAGTGCTGATACAAACACCTATATATTACCCTTTCTATTCGAGTATCAGAGACAATAAGAGAGAATTGGCAATTAATTCTCTGAGAAATAATGATGGATACTATGATATTGATTTCTCCGATCTTGAAAAAAAGCTCGCCGATAATGTCAAAGTAATGATTTTATGCAGTCCGCACAACCCTATCGGAAGAGTATGGAAGCTGCATGAGCTGGAGGAAATATTAAGGCTTTGCCGAAAATATGATGTAATTATTGTTTCAGATGAAATTCACTCAGATTTGGTGTTTAAAAAAAATAAGCACATTCCAATCGCATCGTTGTCTGAGGAAGCTCTAAAAAGTTGTGTAACATTAATGTCTCCCACCAAAACCTTTAATATTGCCGGATTATCAGTTTCTGCCGCAGTAATACCCGATATGGAGCTTAGGAAGAGGTTTAAAAATACAATAAACAGAAGTGGAGCAGGTATGCTGAACATTTTTGGATTGGAAGCGGCTGAAGCTGCCTACACTCATTGCGAAGGGTGGCTGGAAGAGTTATTGGTGTATCTTGAGGGCAATCTGGAAATACTGGATGAATATTTTCGTAATAATGTTCCTCAGATAAAAGTAATAAAACCTGAGGCGACTTATCTTGCTTGGCTAGACTGTAATGAACTGCCTGTTCCGGCAGAAAAATTAAAAGAGTTTTTTTCAAATGAAGCTGGTGTTGCGTTGAATGATGGTATAACTTTTGGTAAAGAAGGCTATGGCTTTCAAAGAATAAATTTCGCTTGTCCAAAATTATTATTGTCGGAAGGACTTGAAAGAATCAGGAAAGCGGTGGCGAGGCTATGATTCATGAAACAATGCAGGGGAGAAAACATTGTTGACATAAGAGTTTTAAAACGATATATTTGATTATGCAATAAATAATGAATTTAATGCATAAGTATACAATAATAAATAATTTGACAAGGAGAAACCATTATGAAAAAAAGTATTGCAATTGTAATTTCGATCTTACTGCTTTCACTCGCTTTTCTCTCATTGGCCGGCTGTGGCGCATCCGCAGGCGATAAAGGTGTTAAAGTGATCGATATTCCGCTTACAGAAGAAGAGTACGCTTTTGGCGTAGACAAAAATCAGCCGGAGCTTCTCGAACAGGTCAATAAATTTATTGCCCAGATTAAATCAGACGGAACCTTTGAAGAAATATGCAACAAGTATTTTGGTGACGGAACACCGGAAGCTGTTACATCCGCCGAACTTGACGCAGCCAAGGACCAGTTTGTTGTTGCCACAAATGCCGGATTTGAACCCTTTGAATATATGGTTGGCGACAAATACTACGGGATTGATATGGAAATAGCAGCGCTCCTTGCGAAGCATTTGGGAAAAGAGCTTGTCATCGACAACATGGATTTCGATGCGGTTTGTCTGTCCGTAGGACAGGGTAAGTGCGACATCGCAATGGCCGGCCTTACAATAAAGGAAGACAGAAAAGAATATGTTGAGTTCTCTGACAAATACTATGATGCAGCTCAGAAGATTATTGCCAAGGCATCGGATAAGGCATTTGACAGCTGCAAGACCGCAGATGATGTAGCGGCAGTTCTTTCAAAGCTCTCGAGCGACAAGAAGATCGGCGTTCAGACAGGCACTACTGGCCAGTTCTATGTGGAAGGTGATCCTGACTGGGGATTTGAAGGGTATGACGTGGAATGTGTAGGGTATAGGTCAGGTTCTCTTGCAGTACAGGATATGTTAAATGGCAACATCAGCTACGTCATTATCGACGAAGCGCCGGCTCAGAGTATTTCAAAAGCATTTAACGAGATGAACTGACGTCTTAAACCAAAGGAATCAGTATGGGAAACTTTGATAGAAAGCTAGCGAAATTCTGGGAAATATTTTACGAGTATGATGGTTACACCAGGGTTCTTACCGGACTGAGGAATACGCTGTATATTGCGATCGTCGGACTGGCTTTGGGAATTCTGATTGGTACTGTCATCGCTGTCATAGAAGTTTTCCCAAAATACAAAAGGCTGCCCAGAATACTGAACCGTTTTTGCAGCCTCTATGTTGGGCTGTTCAGAGGTACGCCGATCGTAGTGCAGCTTCTGGTGGCTTATTATGTAGTGCTGCCCTTGCTGGGATTGAAAATGCCCGGATTGAATGTCAGTGTGCTGGTATTCGGGCTGAACAGCGGCGCATATATTTCTGAAATCATGCGAAGCGGCATTATGTCCGTGGATTCTGGTCAGATGGAAGCGGGTCGTGCCGTCGGTCTCAGCTACGGTGTTACGATGCTTAAAATCGTAGTGCCGCAGGCAGTTAAAAACATATTGCCCACACTTGGGAATGAGTTTATTGCATTGATCAAGGAAACCTCTGTTGTCAGCTTTGTTGGTGCGGCCGACCTGTATGTCGCATTCAATTATATAGGCACAAACAGCTATGAGTTCATGGTTCCATACCTTGTGATGGCATTGATTTATCTCGTGCTTGTTATGGCCATCGCGCTGCTGATTAAAATCATGGAAAGGAGCCTGCGAAAAAGTGATAGACGTAATTGACCTGAAGAAGAATTACGGCAAGCTTGAAGTCCTCAAAGGGATTACCACCACCATTAATGAAGGCGAAAAGGTTGCTATCGTAGGCCCATCCGGAAGCGGAAAAAGCACGTTTTTGCGTTGTCTGAACTGTATGGAGGATCCCACAAACGGATCCATCATCTTCGACGGCGTTGATATAGCGGATCCAAAGGTGGATATTAACGTACACCGACGCCATATGGGCATGGTGTTTCAGCAATTTAATCTGTTTAACAATAAAACGGTCATTCATAACATAATGCTTGCACCATTGCATATTGCTATCCATGATCTTAGGTCCAGGAAAGTCAAAAATTTCTTTATACGAATCAGAAATCTGTTTGTATCTGAGAAAACTCCGCTTTATGAGATTGACACCACAGAGGAGCAGATCAAGGCTGCCGTTAGAGAGAATGCTATGCGGTTGCTAAAAAGGATTGGTCTTGAGGAGAAGGCGGACGTCTATCCGTCCACGCTTTCAGGCGGCCAGAAGCAGAGGATAGCAATCATACGTGCACTGGCAATGAACCCTAAAGTCATGCTGTTTGATGAGCCTACATCAGCACTTGATCCGGAAATGGTCGGTGAGGTGCTGGACCTGATCAAACAGCTGGCAAACGAGGGCATGACTATGGTGATCGTCACTCATGAGATGGGGTTTGCCAAAGAAGTTGCAACAAGAGTGATGTTTATGGACGAAGGAAGGATCTTGGAGGAAAATGCCCCCGCGGAATTCTTCACTAATCCGCAGAACCCAAGAACTAGAGACTTCCTGTCAAAGGTGTTGTGATAAAGGAAAGTATGACCTATGTTGATACCGGAAAATTTAATCAATGAACATTTTGACGATAGATATTTTGATGTAGTCAATGCAATTGACGAAGCACAGCAGATTTTTTTCAGATATAACAGTCTTACCGAGCGGATTGCCGGCATGACAAGCTGTCGCAATCCTTTTATCATTGGTGAAACAGGCTTTGGCGTGGGCCGTGTAGTTATTTCGCTGATGGAATTCTTAAAAAACAGCGGACTACAAAACTTATTTATCCAATACAATTCTGTTGAACTATACCCCCTGGATCCGGGAAGGATGCTAAATATATTAAATGGTTTCCGTGACCGGGCGGGGGAGGAGATTGATGCGCTGGTAGAAGCCTACCGTCGCATTGATATCAATGCTCACGGCTGGCATTTCATAGAGCTGCGGCGATCCTTCGGAGTGATATGTCTGAGGCTTTGGATCGGAGAGGCGCTGGAAATGACTGAAGCTCTGGAGAAGCCCTGCGATGTCTGGTTCCTGGACGGACATGGCCCTAAAAAGAATCCTTCCATGTGGCGCCCCGAGCTGCTGATGTCGATTGGAGAAAAGACAAAGACCGGCGGATCCTGCTCAACCTTTACGGTGGCAGGCGCGGTCCAGAGATCCTTGACTGCAGCAGGTTTTTCTACCGAGAAGCTTCCCGGATGCGGAGGCAAAAAAGAAGTCCTGCATGGGGTGAAAAAAGCTATATAGATTGATTTCGCTCAAAAATTAACATATAATGTAATAGGGTGATGTAAATGGCTGAAACAAAGAGGACATTTGTCGAAAGACGAAAAGGCCCGGATACCGTTGTTAAGGCTGTGTGGTGGGTCGTAGGAATAAGCTGGCTGCTTATTATTACAGCGCTGGTTTTTACCGATAAAGCAAAGCCTGAAAAAACCACTTTTTTTGATCGCCTGTTTGAGGTCTCCGTAAGAAGCTATTGGGATCAGGATCTTCTTCAAAATGCATTTTATGTTCTGCTTGTGAACCTTGTTATCTGCATAATCGGCTTTGTCATGAATATGATGAGACAGAAGAGAAAAACAGATAAAATCAGCAAATCAATCATTGTGCTTACCGCTATTACGCTAACAGGTATCCTGTGGTATATGTTCTCCTGAATTCAAACAATAAATAGAAATAATTACATCGTGAAGTGAATATCGTAACCCCAATTTTGTAAAAAATAGAAAGTAACTAGATTTTTGAGTAAGGGGTTATTGATACAATGAAAATACTTCTTGTTAATCCGCAGTCTCCAAATACATTCTGGAGCTTTACCTATGCATTGAAATTCATTTCAAGGAAATCAAGCTTCCCTCCTCTAGGGCTTATTACAATTGCCGCGATGCTTCCCTCTTCATGGGATAAAAAACTTGTGGATATGAATACCACTGCTCTTAAAGATAGAGACATCCAGTGGGCGGATTTCGTTTTTATCAGCGCAATGGTAATACAAAAAGCATCCGCAAGGGAAGTGATAGATCGGTGTAAATCGTTCAGTAGAAAAACAGTGGCAGGAGGGCCTCTTTTTACAGCCGATTTTTCTGAATATGAGGATGTAGATCACTTGCTGCTGCAGGAGGGAGAACTAACTGTTCCGCAATTTTTGCGCGATTTGGAGAGGGGTGAGCCGAAGCATATTTATACGGCAGACGGCTGGGCGGACCTATCCGTGACGCCTGTCCCGGCTTGGAACTTGGTGAAGCTTCACTCTTATGCTACACTGAATATACAGTATTCCCGCGGATGTCCTTACAACTGCGAATTCTGCAATATTACAACGCTCTTTGGACATTTACCCCGGACCAAATCGTCGCAACAGCTTCTCCGGGAGCTTGATGAGATTTATAAATATGGGTGGAGGGGCGGAATATTCTTTGTAGATGATAATTTTATAGGCAACAAGAAAAAGTTAAAAGATGAAATCCTGCCCGAACTGATCCGTTGGATGGATGAGAGAAATCACCCTTTCAGCTTCCTAACCGAGGTTTCTGTCAATCTCTCAGACGATGATGATCTGATGCGGCTTATGGTCAGAGCAGGCTTCAATTCAGTTTTTGTTGGAATTGAGACCGTCAATGAAGAAAGTCTTGCCGAGTGCAGCAAGAACCAGAATCAGAACCGAGATCTTGTGGAGTGTGTTAAGAAAATGCAGCGATTCGGACTGCAGGTCCAGGGCGGATTTATTGTAGGATTTGACAGTGACAATAGTACGGTTTTTAGAAGGATGATTGATTTTATACAGGATAGTGGGATCGTTACCGCTATGGTGGGACTATTGAACGCGCCTAAGGGGACCCGGCTCTATCAGCGGCTGATGAAGGAGGGCAGGATATCGTCAAGCTTTACCGGTAATAATACGGATCTGTCAATAAATTTCACACCAGCAATGGAGTTGAGTGTTTTGCTTGGCGGATACCAAAAAATAATACATACTATTTATTCGCCAAAGTATTATTATAAGAGGATTATGAATTTTCTGAAAGAATACAAGCCTTTGCGGCTTGGCATGCCACGTATCGGCCTTGATCAAGTTGGTGCGCTGATTAGAGCAAATATCAGGATCGGTTTTTTAGGAAAGGGCCGAAGGTATTACTGGAAATTATTCTTTTGGTCTGTATTCAGGAGACCCGATGTATTTCCGCTGGCGATTACATTGTCCATCTACGGCTATCATTTCAGGAAAATTTTTGGCATAGGCAAATCGCTATCGGATTCTTCAATCAATCCGGAGTAATCTATTTTATTCCTTACGCTATTTACAAAAAACAATACAGCAGTTTATTATAGTAGTAACAGTTGACAAAAAAACAGTGATCGAAGTATGGAGGAAATAAGATTGGAAGATAAGATATTTGCAAATGTGTTTGATCACACAATTTTAAAAGCTGAGGCAACAAGACAACAGGTTATGCAGTTATGCAAGGAAGCTCTGGAAAACGGTTTTGCATCTGTGTGTGTAAATTCTTGTTATACTGATTTGGTTGCCGCACAGTTGAAGGGATCTAATGTAAAAACATGTGTTGTTGTAGGATTTCCATTAGGTGCCATGTCATCACGGTCCAAAGCCTTTGAGGCGAGGGATGCTGTTGAATCTGGCGCACAGGAAATAGATATGGTGATCAATGTCGGAGCATTAAAGGAAAATGATCTGCAGTATGTTGAAAATGACATCAAAGCTGTAGTGGATGCGGTAGATAGTAAAGCAATAGTAAAGGTAATTATAGAAACCTGCCTATTGACAGATGAAGAAAAAGTTACAGCATGTAAACTGGCTAAAAAGGCTGGCGCTGATTTTGTCAAGACCTCCACCGGGTTCAGTACAGGAGGTGCAACAGCGGAGGATGTGGCATTAATGAGAAAGATAGTTGGAGAGAGCATGGGTGTTAAGGCGTCAGGCGGTATCAGGGATTACGAAACCGCTGTCACAATGATAAGGGCTGGAGCTAGCAGGCTGGGAACCAGTGCGACAGTGAAAATAGTAAAAAATATATAGGTTGTTTCAACAGAGCTTATCAGGGATTTGATTTTTGGATGAGTGTTTATATAATAATTAAAGTTAAAAGAACGTTGAGCTGCCACGCACCGGTTTGGTATAATATAGACAATATGAAATAAACAGAGGTGACAGCAGGTGAAGAACATACTGGTACTACTCCCTTTGAAAGAAGCACATAAAAAACTGTTGGAGGAGAAAGCCCCCTCCGCAAATTTTGTGTATACGAAGCCGGATGAAGTTGATGAGAATGTCGTTCGCAATGCAAATATTATTTTTGGTCCTCCTCCGTTGGAGCATATAAAGGATTCAAAGAACCTTGAATGGGTGCAGCTTCAAATGGCAGGGGTCGATGGATTAATCAAGAATGCTTCGTTCCCGGACGGAATTTTGTTGACTAATGCATCGGGTGCGTACGGTCTGGCCATATCTGAGTACATGCTTGGAGTTTTACTGGAGATGTTTAAAAACCTTCATATCTACCGGGATAAACAGATGCAGGCAGATTGGTCCTATGCGGGCAAGGTACAGGCCATCTACCATTCCACAGCCCTTATTGCCGGATTGGGAGATATTGGGGGAGAGTTTGCCCGCAGGCTGAATTTACTGGGTGCGTATACCATAGGTGTCAGACGGAAGGATACCAATAAACCTGAGTATATAAACGAGCTTTACCTAATGGATAAATTTGCGGAGATACTGCCCCGTGCAGATATTGTTGCCTTGAGTTTGCCTGGGACCAGCCTCACAAATAAAATCATAAATGCCGATACCCTAAAACTGATGAAGAAAAATGCTGTATTGATCAATGTTGGCCGAGGAACAGCCATCGACACGGAAGCTTTATGTGATGCGCTCGAGAGCGGGCAGATCGCCGGAGCTGCTCTTGATGTGACAGATCCTGAACCACTGCCGGCGGATCACCGGCTGTGGAAAATTAAAAATGCCATTATTACGCCCCATATATCTGGCGGTTTCAGCCTACCTGAAACCTTCGAAAGGATCGTTAGGATCTTTGCGGACAATTTGGATGCATATATGAACGGAAGAAGGCTGTCAAATATTGTAGACCTTTCCGCAGGTTATTAATTCTCGCTTATAGGTGTTATTACCAGTAAGTGCAAAATAACAATGCTCAGCGGGCCGGTGTACCGGCGTGTTTACGGTGTGACCGGCACGCTGAGTGGTTTTATTTTTAATGATATGCTTAGCTGTTTCCTCCGAAAAAGCTGCCGATGCCGATGTTGCCAAGGATGCTCCCTTCCTCACGGTTCTTACCTTTACCGGCTGAGAAGATTCTGTCGGCAAGACGTGAGAATGGCAGCGACTGAAGCCACACGGTACCGGGCCCTGTCAGTGTCGCTAATGCAAGACCTTCACCGCCAAACAATGCAGTTTTGATGTTGCCAGCAAATTTAATATCATAATTGATATTTCCCGTCATGGCGACAAGACAGCCTGTATCCAGCATCAGTGTCTCACCGGGCTGAAGATCTTTCTTGATAATCGTGCCGCCTGCATGCATGAATGCAAGGCCGTCTCCTTCAAGCTTTTGCATGATGAAGCCTTCTCCGCCGAAAAGACCTGCGCCGATTTTTCTCTGGAAGGCGATTCCTATGGAAATACCTTTTGCCGCACAAAGGAAGGAGTCCCTCTGACAAATCAATAGTCCGCCGTAGTCACCCAAATCGAAAGGCACCACTGTTCCCGGATAGGGTGCGGCGAAGGAAACACAGCGCTTAATGCCGGCGGTATTTGTGAATGAGGTCATAAACAGGCTCTCTCCGGTAAGCACACGTTTTCCTGCAGAGAAAAGCTTACCCATTAGATCATTGGATTCTTTCCCGGATCCGTCACCAAAAATTGTATCCATGTGGATTGTACTGTCCATGTACATCATAGCTCCTGCTTCCGCAATGATTGTTTCGCCGGGATCAAGCATGATTTCAACAAATTGGATATCTTCGCCGTGAATCTTAAATTCTACCTCATGTGCCTTGCGCATTCTGTTAGCTGCCGTTGCTGACGCCGCGTAACCGGTGTTGCCTGTCTGTGAGGCGGGTATTGTAACTGAGGGACCTGGAGCTAAACCTTCAAGCTTGGCGCCGCAGCTTTTGCAGAATTTCTGACCCTGCATGTATGGATTTTGACAATTTGGGCAATTCATATAAAGACCTCCTATGACATAAATAAGAATAGACTACCAAAGGAACCAACTATTCACTAATAATATTATAATGTTTTTAGTTAAACTGCAATGCTGATTTCCAATCATTTGTCACATAGCTTTTAGGATATTATTTACTATCTTTGAGCAGAATGAATGCTAAGTATACTTATAGAAGCGGAATGCAGAATACTGAACCGTTGGAGTTGATATTTACGTACCTGCTAAAAAAACTGTTTGATCCGGCAATCTATCAAGGTAAAAACAAAAAGAAGAACTACTTTGAAGGCTGGTATTACAAACTAATTGATAAAGAGCAGAAGCATGCGCTTGCCGTGATACCCGGAATATCCTTCGGGAATGAGGCTGAAAACCAGCATGCCTTCATACAGGTGCTGGATATGGGCGGCAAGGTGAATTATATACGGTACGGGCTGACGGACTTCAACTATAGCATGGATCGTTTCAGTATAACAATAGGGGATAATTATTTCTCTAACACGGAAATACGGATCAATATCGACGAGGACCACTGCAAGATGGCCGGCAGGCTTACATTTCATAAGATTGTCGCCTTCCCGAAGTCATTGAAGAGGCCCGGGATCATGGGACCGTTTACATTTGTTCCATTTATGGAATGTAATCATGGCATTATTAATATCCATCATGAGATTTCAGGCCGGCTGAGTATTCTGGACAATACAACAGATTTCAACGGGGGATACGGTTATATAGAAAAGGATTGGGGAAGATCTTTTCCCGAAACATGGATCTGGCTTCAGTCAAACCACTTTGGTTCTGATGATGTTTCGGTCATGTTTTCAGCGGCAAAGATTCCTTGGATGGGACACTTTTTTCCGGGATTCATTTCCTTTATCAGAATAAAAGACAAAACCATTCTCTTTGCAACATATACCGAAGCTAAAATCACAGATCTTAAATATCAGGCCGGCCAGCTTGAAATTGTTCTTGAGGACAGGCATTATAAGATGAAAATCAGTGCAAAGCACTCTGATGGCGGAATATTGAAAGCGCCTAAAAACGGATTAATGGATCATGAGATTTTAGAAAGCATTTCCGCCGTTATCCGGGTCACACTTTCTGATAAAGAAGGACTTGTAATATATAGCGGTACCGGTACTCATGCAGGATTGGAAATAGCAAATGAGACCATATTCTCTCTCTTTCGCGCCGCACCTTGACCAGGCAGGACAGGGGACGGATCAAGCCCCCTGTGTTTATGCCTAAGAAAATTTTTCTACAGACGAAAAGTTTTCTTTGAACTAAGTGTTATAATTTGCCTGCTGCTGAAATATGTCGCCAGGAAATAAGAACCATATACCAGTGTTATCAGCACCGCTGTAATGACGATGTTTCTTATGGCGTCCAAATGAGCCATGCCGGCGATGAAGTCATTTGCCACTTTGATACCGACGATTGAATGGATACACGCCAATGCCAGCGGAAGGATGAAGTAAATAGCAATTTGTTTGAACAGTGCCGAGTTAATGAGCTTCTCATCGGCTCCGACATTTTGAAGGATCCTGTACCTGGACCGATTGTCAGCAGCCTCAGAGAGCTGCTGAAGGGCAAGCACAGCTGCGCTTGTGATCAGGAAGATAATCCCAAGATAAACACCAATAAATGAAACAATCGCTTTTGAACCGCCTATGAC
>JAEYON010000158.1 GCA_023411645.1 Bacillota bacterium
ATGGTCGCAAAAGCAAGTATAGGGGTAAATTGGCTGGAGGCGAAATAAATGAGTCTAAAAATAATTTCGGCTGATAAAGATCGTATTGCTGAAATTGCAGAAGTTGAGAAGCAGTGTTTTTCCCAGCCCTGGAGTGAACAGAGCCTTTTTGCCGAAGTCAATAAAGAGAACGCTGTGATATTGATAGCGCTTAACACCGAGAATACTGTTGTTGGCTGGGCAGGCCTGGAGTATATCTTTGGTGAGGGAAGCGTAATGAACATTGCCGTACTTCCACAGTATCGCCGTCAGGGTGTTGGCGACGCGCTGACGCGCGCGCTGCTTAAGACCGCTCGCAAGTTGCTGCTCGACTGGCTGATTCTTGAGGTGCGCATATCTAACATTGCAGCCATTTCACTATACCGAAAACTGGGTTTTGATACCATTGGCATACGTCCCGACTTCTACGAAAGCCCTCGCGAGGATGCCGTTATCATGCGCCATATGCTGGACTAATAGTAGCGCTTGTCAGTGTAGTGCGGCAAAAGGCTGGGGTAGAGCATAGGCATCTACCTGCCATAGCCCCGATGCTATTTGCCGAAAACGCGCTTCATGGCGTACACCTGGCCTGTTTTCGTAATGGATATGTTATATTTAAGGGCATGTGGGCAACACTATCCATTTGCCCCTACTCAGTACGCCTTTAGTATGCACAGCAGTTTTATATGTGTTTTATTTCTAAGGAGTTAAAGCAATGAAGATTTTGGCAATTGAAACATCCTGCGACGAGACCGCTGCCGCCGTTGTTCAAGATGGTCGCAGTGTACTTTCGTCGATTGTCTATACTCAAATCGCTGAGCATCGTCTTTATGGCGGCGTAGTGCCTGAGATCGCCTCACGCAGACATGTCGAACATATTGACACAGTGGTAGCCCAGGCTCTTGAGCAGGCGAACCTCACAATACAAAATATTGATGCCATAGCCGTCACGGCGGGTCCAGGGCTTATCGGCGCGTTGCTGGTAGGGGTGAACTATGCCAAGGGGCTGTCTTTTGCAGCCGGTAAGCCTTTGATTCCTGTACACCATATTCGTGGGCATGTTGCCGCAAATTACATCGCATCGCCATCGCTTGAGCCACCCTTTCTGTGTCTGGTGGCTTCGGGTGGGCACAGCTTAATTTTAGATGTGCAAGGGTATACTGATATTAAAGTGCTAGGCCGCTCGCGCGACGACGCTGCGGGCGAGGCATTTGATAAGGCAGCGCGCACAATGGGCTTGGGTTATCCCGGCGGGGTTGCGCTCGATGCTCAGGCGCGGAACGGTGATGACAGCAAATACCGTTTTCCCAAACCGCAGGTGGACGGCGCACCGCTGGACATGAGCTTTTCAGGCGTTAAAACCGCTATCGTCAACCTGTTACACAATGCCTCTCAAAAGGGTGAAGCAGTGGATATTCCATCGCTTTGCGCCAGCTTTGAAAAGACGGTATGCGAGATTTTGTGCACACGGTTATTTATGGCGACAGAGCAGACGGGGGCAAAAGACGTTTGCGTTGCAGGAGGGGTGGCGGCAAATACTCGTTTGCGAGCCGAGCTTCTTAAAAATGCACAATTGCGGGGGCTAACCCTCCACCTTCCGCCGCTTTCTCTCACCGGAGACAATGCGGCTATGATCGGCGCGCAAGCTTACTATGAATATCTGTCAGGGCACATTGCGGACAGTGCGCTAAATGCGGTGGCGACACTATCGGTCGAGTTGGGCGCACCCGAAAACTTTACTGTCTGAAGTCGGCTAAATTTGTTTTAAATTATCTGAATTATTACCAACCAACACCCATAAATAAAGTGTTAATCATGCAAATTTACATGGAAACGGATTGCAATTATAGTAAATAGGTGTATAATTAAAATTGTTGACTTTATAAGTCCATGATTTTGGGAAGGATATGGTATTATGACAACCAACAAAGCGGTTTTGGCATGGGTTAACGAGGGTAAAATACTTTGCCGGCCGGATAGTGTAGTTTGGATCGATGGTAGCAAAACACAGGCTGATGCGATACGTCAGGAAGCGTTGAAAACAGGTGAGTTGATTGCGCTTAATCAAGACAAGTTGCCGGGCTGTGTGCTTCACCGCTCTGACCCGAACGACGTCGCACGTGTTGAGGACAGAACCTTTATCTGCAGCCGAGAGGCGTCTGACGCCGGTCCTACAAACAATTGGATGGAACCCCAAAAGGCTTATTCGACGCTCAAAAAGCTTTATGACGGTTGCATGAAGGGAAGGACTATGTATGTCATTCCCTTTGTAATGGGACCGTTGGGTTCTCCAAGCGCAAAAGTCGGCATTGAAGTGACCGATTCGATATACGTCACACTCTCGATGGAGATTATGACTCGTGTTGGCCGATGTGCGCTTGAACAGCTTGGTGATTCTAACGACTGGGTACGGTGTTTGCATTCCAAAGCGGAGCTTGACCCCCAGAACCGTTACATTTGCCACTTTCCCGAGGACAATGCCATATGGTCAATAAACTCTGGCTACGGCGGTAACGCGCTTATGGGCAAAAAATGTTTTGCACTCCGCATAGCTTCCTATCAGGCCAAGCAAGAAGGCTGGATGGCGGAGCATATGATGATTCTTGGCATTCAAGATCCCAAAGGGCGTGTCCGTTATGTAGCTGCGGCATTCCCTTCGGCTTGCGGTAAAACCAACCTGGCTATGCTGATTCCGCCTGAAATATACCAACGGCAGGGATATAAGGCCTGGTGCGTTGGCGACGATATCGCTTGGATGCGTATCGGCGACGATGGCCGTCTTTATGCCATAAATGCAGAAAAAGGCTTCTTTGGCGTGGCCCCCGGGACCAATGCCAAATCTAATTATAATGCATTGGCCACTACCCATCGCGATACTATATTTACTAATGTGGCGCAGAAGCTTGATGACAATACGGTCTGGTGGGAAGGGCTTGATAAAAATCCGCCCCAAAACGCACTGGACTGGAAAGGTAATCCCTGGAGCCCTAACTGCGGCACTGTAGCTGCACACCCAAACTCGCGTTTTACCGCCCCGGCTGAGAATTGTCCGGTAATTTCTCCGGAGTTTAATTCGCCCAAGGGTGTTCCGATAGATGCCATTATCTTTGGCGGGCGTCGTGCAAAAACCGCACCGCTGGTGTATGAGGCCTTTGATTGGAAGCACGGCGTTTTTGTGGGTTCGGCTATGGCGTCTGAAACCACTGCCGCAGCTACAGGCGCTGTTGGCGTAGTGCGCCGCGACCCGATGGCTATGCTGCCCTTCTGCGGCTATAACATGGGTGATTATTGG
>JAEYON010000166.1 GCA_023411645.1 Bacillota bacterium
AGGGCATATCTTCTATTCATATTATCGACCTCCATCAAAGAACATCTGTTCTGTATTTATTATACACGAACGAATGTTCTGGTGTCAATATTAATTTCGAACATTTGTTTGACTTTTTATGTTGTATTTAATATAATAATTTTAGTTAATGTCTAAGAGAATCTACCTTTACAAAGGAGTGTGGGTATGAATAAGAAACCAAATAATAAGCAACAGCAAATTCTAGATTTTGTGAATAGCCAGGTCGAAGAAAAAGGCTACCCCCCATCAGTACGTGAAATATGCAGCGCTGTTGGATTTAAGTCCACTTCAACCGTTCATGGATATCTGCAGAAACTAGAAAAAAATGGTCTTATACTCAAAGATCCCACAAAGCCGAGAGCATTGAAAGTGCTGAACGGCAGTAAAAAAACCTCGCGACATAACAATTCTGATACCAGAGACTATTATTCAAGGCGAGAGCTCGTCGACGTGCCGATAGTAGGCAGGGTCACAGCCGGTCTTCCCATCCTAGCAGTTGAAAATGTTGAAGATACATTCCCACTGCCTGCCGATTTTATACAAAATTCCACCGCTTTTATGTTACGTGTACAAGGTGAAAGCATGATTGAAGCAGGCATTCTGGACAAGGATCTTGTATTGGTAAGACAACAGTCCACGGCTATAAACGGGGATACGGTCGTTGCGTTGATAGGAGACGAGGCGACTGTGAAAACATTTTACAAGGAAAAGGATCATGTAAGGCTGCAGCCGCAAAATCAATACATGGATCCTATTATCGTCCGTGAGAACCTGACCATACTTGGTAAAGTTATCGGCGTCTTCAGAAGACTGTAAGCTGTAAAAGAAAAAAACACATTAAAAGAGGCCGACCAAATAATTCTTTGATCAGCCTCTTGCTTTATACGGCACCTGTGCTATTCCCTAATCATTATGGACGACGCAATTGTTATTCCTTATTGTCGTTAAAAATAAAATTGACAAGCTTCATAGGACTGATGGTCGAAATAGCGTGCTTGTATACCAACTGTTGTCTTCCTTCGGTATCGAGGACAACGGTAAAATTATCAAACCCCTTTACCATGCCCTTAAGCTGAAAGCCATTGGTAAGGTAAATAGTAACGGCAATATGCTCCTTCCTCACCTGGTTCAAAAAAACGTCCTGCAAGTTAATATTAGGCTTATTCACGTGATAATCCTCCTTAAAGAATACTTCTTACTTCTATATAATGTAACGCTTAGTAAGAATCAATCTAATTTTACAAGATTATTCCATGCGTTGCAATACACTCCCGAATTATTTTTTCGCATGTTTCCCTCAAATCAGTGTTTTCGTCAAGTTCCAGCCAGGTTATTTCTTTTATCCTTCGGAACCATGTCATCTGTCTCTTGGCATAATGCCTGGTATCTCGTTTTAATATGTAGGTCAGCTCCTCAAGAGTCTGTTCTGCGTTAAGGAAGCTCAGAACTTCTTTGTAGCCAATTCCCTGCATTGCCGTCGTTCCACGGTCATAACCATTAACAACAAGTTCTTTCACTTCATCGATTAACCCGGTCTCCAGCATCCTGTCAACCCGCCTGTCGATTCGCTCATATAGCTTCTCCCTGTCCCAGCTCAGCCCGAATACAATATATTTGTACGGCGGAGGCTCCAAGCGCGACACGCTTTCATGCTCTGATATCGTTCTGTGTGTGTGAGTATATACCTCAATTGCCCGGATTATTCGCTTGATATCATTTTCATGAATCTTCTGCGCTGCTTTGGGATCAATGACTTGAAGCTTTTCATGAATATACCGGTTCCCTTTTTCCATCGCTTCTTTTCTCAACTCATCTCTCAATGCATCGTCGCATATTGTCTGAGAAAAACTGATATTATAAAGAAGTGAATTGATATAAAGCCCTGTACCGCCTGCAATAATGGGATGTTTGCCCTCGTTAATTATTTCCCTGATAGAATCCAGCGCCATCTCACGATATTTTGCCACGCTGAAGCTCTCATCCGGATCCACCACATCTATCATATAATGCCTGATGCCTGACATTTCGATTTCATCCGGTTTAGCAGTTCCGATATTCAAATATCTGTAGATTTGCATTGAATCGGCAGAAACAACGCTGCCGTTAATCTGCTTAGCAAGTTCTATAGATAACCCGGTCTTCCCGGATGCAGTCGGGCCTACAATGACAATTACAGGCTCCATTTAAAGATTTGTCCCCCCTCTCTCTAATTACCAATTGTACCCAGTGCCATAATATTTATACAATCCTTTTAAACAATTTTTCCAGATCGTATCGCCTCAGCTTAAGTATTGCCGGACGTCCATGAGGACAGGTGTAGGGATTGTCCAACCTGCTCAGTCTGTCCAGCAGTGCTTGTATTTCCATATCTGAAAGCCTTTTGTTTGCCTTTACAGCCGATTTACATGCCATGCTGTACAATGCTTCGTCCGCAATGACACTTTTTTCACCATTCCTGCCGTTCATCACAAAATCAAGTATCTCAAGAAAGAGCATGCTGACATTCGTAATTTCTTCCATGAAAGGAACTGAACGTATAAGAATGGCATTTGACCCGAAGGGTTCATAAGAGAAACCGAGGGAACCGAAGAATGAAGCCTCGTCCAGCGCAAACTGGAATTCATTTGCCGTAAGCTCAATTGGTATGCCGGATGCAAGTATCTGTGAAAGCGGTTCCTTTTTCGCGTATGCTTCTTTCAGCTCTTCATATTTTATCCGTTCGTGGGCGGCATGCTGGTCAAGAAGGAAGAGCTCCTCCCCGCTTTCAATGAAAATGTATGTGGAAAAGGCCTGTCCGATAATCCTTGCATTTCTGAAAAGTGAGTGCTCCTCAGATGAAACATCAGCCGCTGACGCATCGTTATCGACTTGAACGGAATCATACTCCGACATTTGAGTTTCTTTGACAAGACTTCCGTTAATGGCTTCTTCCCTTTTGCGATCCAGCTCTATTTTAACCAGCTCAAAGTCCTGCTGAGTATATGCCGGATACATGGAATAGTCCGATTTGTGTCCATTGCCAGGTTTAGTACTAACGGATTGCAGATTATATGCGGACCGATGGTCGTGTTGCGTATCGGCTAAGGTAAAGGCTGACCTGTCTTTACCTTCTGACCCAGTGTTAATTCCCGGCAGATTCCGGATAGACGACTGTGACATCAGTGTGCCGTTAATTGCATGATAAACAGACCTGAAAATATCCTGCTCATTAGAGAACTTAACCTCCATTTTCGATGGGTGGACATTCACATCAATCGTAACAGGATTAAGACGTATATCCAGTAATACGAAGGCATGACGGTTCTTCATCAAAATTGTGGAATATGCTGAATCAATAGCCGCAGATATAGTTCTGTTCCGGATATACCTTCTGTTGACATATATGGACTGGTGGTTTCTGTTGGATCGGGCGATTTCGGCCTTTCCGACATATCCGGTGATCTTTGCGTGTTCATCCTGATAATCCACCTCAAGCAGGTGTTTTGCAGTTTCTGCGCCATATACGCTGAACACGGCGCTTTTTAGGTCATTATTTCCGGGTGTATGTAGAAGTGTTGATCCATTGCTGATCAATTTGAATGAGATGTCGGGGTAGCCCAAAGCAATACGATTAAGCATATCAGCGGTATTTCCGGCCTCTGTGGAATCCTTTTTCAAAAATTTATACCGTGCCGGTGTATTAAAAAACAACTCTCTGACAGTAACAGAAGTTCCGATGGGACAGCCCACGGGCTTTTCTTCAAGAACGCAGCCACCCTTCACATGAACGGAAATCCCCTGTACTGAGCTCTTCACCCTGGTCGAGAGCTGTACATCGGAAACGGCCGCTATACTGGCAAGAGCTTCGCCCCGAAATCCCATGCTGATAACAGAACTCAGATCATCCGCTCTGCGTATCTTGCTGGTGGCATGTCTTTCAAATGCGATTTGCACGTCATCCTCAGCGATGCCGCTGCCATTGTCAATGACGCGTATGAATGATATTCCGCCGTTACGGATTTCAACACTGATTTTGTCTGCTCCGGCGTCGATTGAATTCTCCACAAGCTCCTTTATGACGGAAGCAGGACGCTCGATCACTTCACCTGCTGCGATCTTGTTTGCAGTATTCTCGTCCAGGATTATTATTTTCCCCATGTCAACCTCTCCTTGCTTTTTGCTGCAGGTTGTAAAGAACATTCATTGCATCGAGCGGCGTGATCGTTGAGACATCTACGGATTTCAATTCTTCCAGAACTTCCTTGCCGGCCTTGTCGTCATTGCCTCCCACCACGAACAGCTCGACCTGCCCGTCCAACGGAAGTTTTCTCCGTTTTGCCCTGTGTTTGCTGATATCTGCAGCCTCAAGTTCCTTCAGCAGCTCTTTGGCTCTATCAGTGACAATCCTTGGTACACCGGCAAGCTTTGCAACCTGTATGCCATAACTGCCGTCAGCCCCTCCACGAATAATTTTTCTGAGGAAAATAATGTCGTCTCCTTTTTCCTTTACAGCTATACAATAATTCTTAATGCCGGTTATCTGGCCTTCCAGCTCAGTCAGTTCATGATAGTGCGTGGCAAACAGCGTTCTGCTGCCAAGCTTTTCAGTGTCCGATATGTACTCAATTACCGACCATGCGATACTCAGACCGTCAAAGGTGCTGGTACCCCTGCCGATTTCATCGAGAATCAGAAGGCTTCCCGAAGTGGCATTATCCAATATATTCGCAACCTCAGACATCTCGACCATAAAGGTACTCTGACCAGCCGCTAGATCATCGGATGCGCCGACTCTTGTAAAGATCCTGTCCGCTATACCAATCGTCGCTGAGTCTGCTGGTACAAAGCTGCCAATCTGAGCCATCAGAACAATCAACGCAACCTGTCTCATATAAGTGGACTTTCCTGCCATATTTGGCCCGGTAATGATTGAAAGTCTGTTATCTCCAAGATCAAGCAGCGTATCATTAGGCACAAATGCACCCTGCTCAAGCATCTTTTCCACAACGGGATGCCTGCCGCCAACAATATGGATGGTTCCCTCATTGTTAACCTCAGGTCGGCAATAATTCTCCCGGTCGGCAGTTTCCGCCAGCGAACACAATACATCCATCTCAGCAAGACAAGAGGCAGTCTGCTTAATACGCCCTACCTCTGAAGCAATTTTTTCTCTGATTCCGGCAAAAATCTGATATTCCAGTTCAATTATTTTCCCCTCGGCGCCAAGAATGGTCTCTTCCATCTCCTTAAGCTCCTGAGTTACATACCTTTCGCAGTTTGCAAGGGTCTGCTTTCTGATATACTCCTGCGGCACGAGATGAAAGTAGGATTTCGTAACCTCGATATAATAGCCGAATACTCTGGTAAAGCCTATCTTCAAGTTCTTAATGCCGGTTCTTTCTTTCTCTTGCGCTTCAAGTGAGGCGATCCACTGTTTTCCGTCAGTGGTTGCATTCCTGAGCTTGTCCACCTCTTCGTCCCAACCTGATTTGATAATTCCGCCCTCCTTGACAGACACAGGCGGGTCGTCAATAATAGAACGTTCAATAATCTCTGTGATATCTTCAAGCGTATCCATCAGGCTGTTATCGCGTAAAATAAGCTCTGAATCGCATGTGGCAAGTATATCCTTGATGTAAGGAAGCTGCATGAGAGAGTTTTTCAATGCAATAAGATCACGGCAATTGGCACTGCCAAGTACAACTTTACCCATCAGCCTTTCAATGTCATAAATCCTTTTAAATATTTCCCTCAGTTCCATTCGAACCATGAATCTATCCTTAAGTTCAGCTACCGCATCAAGACGTTCTGCGATGTCTCCTGTGCTGACCAACGGCTGTTCGATCCACCTGCGAAGTCCTCTGGCACCCAGGGAGGTCATTGTTTTATCCAGTACCCACAGGAGCGTCCCCTTCCGTCCTTTCTCACGCATGGTTTCAGTGAGCTCTAAATTTCTTCTGGTGGAAAGATCCAGGATCATGAATTCTTCCTGCTTATAGGGCGTGATTTTTTGTATGTGCTCCAATCCGACCTTCTGAGTCTGCTCAAGGTAGGCCAGCAAAGCGCCGCAGGCATTTAGGCACAGCTCAGAGGTTTCAGCAGGCAGTGGGTCGTCCCCGAACTTACGGGTCAAAATGTCCAGTGAGTAAGCGTCGGTAAAATACTGCTCCTCCATTGGCGATATATAGGCATTAAAACGATTGTGCAGCTGGCCGGTGATCGCGTCGGATTGACAGATCGCCTGATTTGTGAGGATTTCGGCGGGACTGTATTTGGCCACCTCGTCAAAAAGCTTGCCCTGCGTATTTCCCCATGTAATCCGTGTGGTTGAAAACTCACCTGTCGAAATGTCAACTGCCGCAATGCCGTACATTGGGCCTTTTGCATAGATGCAAACAAGATAATTGTTCTTTTTATCGTCCAGCATCGAGCTATCAGTGACTGTACCGGGAGTTACGATTTTAACGACTTCTCTCCTTACGAGCCCTTTTGCCAACGCAGGATCCTCCACCTGCTCACAGATGGCTACCTTATAACCCTTTGAAATAAGTCTGGAAATATAACCGTCAACGGCATGGAATGGGACGCCGCACATTGGCGCCCGCTCCTCAAGACCACAGTCGCGACCGGTTAGTGTGATTTCAAGCTCTCTTGAGGCCAACTGTGCGTCATCGAAAAACATCTCATAAAAATCGCCCAACCTGAACAGAAGAATACAATCCTTATATTGCTCCTTCATGTCCAGATATTGCTGCATCATTGGTGTTACCGGCATTCCCCCGACCTCGCTTGTCTCTCTTTTTTGTTTTTATGCGTGCGATCCGCATCCCCCGCCGCAGGATGAGCATTTATCCGGTGTGCAGACTTCTCCTGTGATCGCAAAGGTAATTACGTCATTCACATTCTTCATAAGCGTGTCAAATGCGTTTTTGGCTTCAATATATTCGTGCGTAGGCTGATAACTGTCGATATCCGACTGTTTTGACATCAGCAAATTCTTTATATCTTCAATACGAACCCCTTCGCTGCTTTCACGAGTCGCTTTAATCAACTCTATCTGCAGAAGCCTGTGATCCTCCATCAGCGCCATGCCGCGATCGTCGTTCTCCAATACGGCCTCTGCATTTTTAAGTCTTTGATATTCCGTTGAAACGCTCAATGTTTCTCCCAATTCCCGTGCCTTTATCAATACTTCGTCCATTTCTTATCTTCTCCTTTTTGTTATAAGCCAATATATTCTTCGAGTCGGTTATTCTTAAGTTTTAGTTTTTTGTTTAGCTATTAATCCTTAAGCTAGTTTTACATCTCACAATTTAAAAATATTATATTCCTCAATCCAACGTGCCATCAAGTGACCAGGTGCCCGTATTGGTTATATTTATATTGACAAGTCTGCCTGTCAGGTCCTTATTACCCTTGAAGTTAACAATTTTATTCGTTCTGGTGCGGCCTGTCAGCATATTGATGCTGTTTTTACTTAAGCCCTCCACCAATATTTCTGTTCTGCTTCCGGCAAACTGATCATTTATTTCTTTGCTGATACGGTTCTGTAAGTCCGTAAGCGCATCAAATCTTCTTTTTTTCTCATTTTCACTTACCTGGTCCTGTTTTTTTGCAGCAGGTGTACCCGTACGCTTTGAATACAGGAATGTATAGACATAATCAAAGCGGATTCTTTCAATGAGATCCAGCGTCTGTGAGAAATCTTCCTCGGTTTCTCCCGGATAACCGACAATAATATCTGTCGTGATTGAAACATCAGGTATTTGCGTTCTTATTCTCTCCACCAGATTTAAATAATGAGTTCGGGTATACTTCCTGTTCATTTCACCTAATATTCTGTCGCTCCCCGATTGTATCGGAAGATGCACATGCTCGCACACTTTTTTGCATTCCTTGATTGCGCTTATCAGATCATCTGATAAATCCTTAGGGTGAGAGGTCATAAAACGGATACGTTCGATCCCCTCTACACCTTCCAGACTTCGGAGCAGCATTGCAAAGCTGCTGTCATCCTTCAGATCCAAGCCGTATGAGTTGACATTTTGCCCCAGCAGAGTGATTTCCTTATATCCCTGACGTCCTAAAATCCTCGCCTCATCAATGATATCAGTAAGCTTTCTGCTTCTCTCACGTCCCCTGACATATGGAACAATACAATAGGAGCAAAAATTGTTGCAGCCATACATGATCGTCAGCCATGCCTTGACAGTATGTTCCCGTTTGATCGGCATTCCCTCAGCAATGGTGCCTTCGGAAGCATCAACACTAGTTACGGTCTTGTTCGAGTTGTATGCTTGATAGAGCAGTTCGGGAAATTTATGAAGATTGTGTGTTCCGAATATCAAATCCACATGCCTGTACTTTTTCTCGATGACCTCGACGACTTCCTTTTGCTGCATCATACAGCCGCAGACCGCTATTATCAGTCCGGGCTTGCTGCTTTTCAGCTTCTTCAGCGAACCAAGGTGGCCGTAAACCTTCAGTTCGGCATTTTCTCTGACACAACAGGTATTATAAAGGATCAGATCGGCTTCTGCGGGGCTGTTAACCTGTTTGTATCCCATGGCTTCAAGCATTCCGGCCAGCTTTTCAGAATCATTTTCATTCATCTGGCAGCCAAAAGTGCTGATATTGTATGTTTTATCTGCAACGGGATTATGTTCCCGAATCAGGTGTATGAAGGCCTCCTGCCTTGTCATTTCATCTTCGCAAGCCAAATTTTTTACCCTGGTGTCCAATGGTTTCTTTTTCCTCCATCTCATTTAGGTATGTGGTTACTTTCCTGGATCATATGCAGATATTATATCATGATTCTTTAGAAAGCATGATATAATTGCTCATGCGCGTTTCGGGGCTATGCTCTATGAGCGAAAATTTCGCGCGAGCAGCTAATTCCGCCGGAGGCATATAATATCTGCCTCACGGATCACATGCAGATATTATATCATTTGACAGGTAGTGCTTCAAATTTTTTGTCGATGGCTTCCAGTCTTTCGTTAAGTGCTTCCAGATCAATACCGGTCATTGGCAGATCGTTCAAATGATACTTCCGTTTCATACTTAATATCCTGTAAACGCTTTCATCAAGCCGTTCTTGAGAGATCAATCCCCCACTAACCGCAGTTTTTACAGCCTCAATTGCCTCAAGCTGCTTACTATACCCATGACACACCAGAAGGATATCACTGCCTGCAAGCAGTGATTTTACAGCGGCTTCACCGATACTGTATTTTTCTTCGATAGCACCCATAGTCATGTCGTCGGTGATTACCACGCCATCAAAGTCCATTCGTTCCCGCAGTATCTCAGTAATAATGACTTTTGACAGTGATGCGGGATCTTCCGGATCGATTTTGGTCATTATAATATGGGCGATCATTACAGCATCGGTCTGGTTATCAATTGCAGACCGAAATGGAACTAATTCAAAGCTCTCCAACCGTTCCATATCATAATCGACTGTTGGCAGTCCGAAATGAGAGTCAACAATGGTGTCTCCGTGACCTGGAAAGTGTTTAACAACGGGGATTACACCACCGTACCTGATACCGTCCATCAATGGTATTCCATTTTCCACAACGATTTCGGGAGTAGCTCCGAAAGCTCTGTCTCCAATTGCTGTATTTTGGGGATTGCTCCAGATATCCAGCACCGGCGCAAAATTCATGTTAAATCCAAATGCTTTCGTTTGCAGAGCAAGCAGGCTTCCAACCTCGTAGGACAAATTTCTGTTGTTTATTTCTCCAATTGATTTAGCCGAGGGCAGCTTTTTTACCTGGTCAGGAAGCCTGCTAATCCTTCCGCCTTCCTCATCAACCGAAACAAACAGAGGCGCCTTGTTGCTTGAGTTGATCTCTTTAATAGAATTATTCAAGGCAACCAATTGCTCTGCATCCGTTATATTGCGCTTAAACAGGATTACTCCGCCAATGTGTTTTTGCAGTATTAACTCTTTCAGCGCATTATCAGGAGTTGTCCCCATAAACCCTACTATAAACAACTGACCAATTTTTTCATCAAGACTCATTAAGTCTAACAAATCCGCAACAGTACCCTCATCATTTTCAGCATCCTCACCATCCACCTCATCCTCCGGCAGTGTTGGGCTTTCTTCCGGTTCTTCCGTCTCTCCTCTTTCGGATCCATCTGACAGCTGACCTGGAGATCCGTTCGAAAAACCATCTGCGGAACCGCCGGGAGAAACATTTGATGATTGTGGTTTCTGTGATGACTTTGTACCTTCAACAGTATCTTGTCCAACCATTCCAACAGTATGATCTTTTTCCCGGCCGCCTTTTCCGCATGTCGAAAACAGCAGGGTTACTGCGATCAACACCACAGACACAACAATAATTTTTAAAGCATCCCTTTTCTTTATCATTTATCAATTAATGTTCCTTCCAGTTGCTGTATAGTTCAGCGATAATCTTTTCGATAGGAGCCTTTCTCATCTCAATATCCACCACGCCTTCAATAGC
>JAEYON010000152.1 GCA_023411645.1 Bacillota bacterium
AATGTTGTTGCGATAATTGTTGTGCTTGTATGTTGAAATAGAGTATAATACTAGAATAAAGTGTCCTGATCTAACGGTTACAGGATCAAAATTACAGGAGGGGAAAGTATGAAGAGAATCGCAGTATTTACACTAATTCTGTGTCTTATGGCCATGATGTTCGCTGGCTGCGGTACAGGCACAGCAGGCAATGTTATCAAAATCGGTGTTTATGAACCGTCTTCAGGTGACAACGGTGCCGGTGGCAAACAAGAAGTTCTTGGAATCGAATATGCAAATTCCCTTGTAAACGAAGTTGAAATTGGCGGGAAGACCTATAAACTTCAGTTGGAAATTGTCGATAATGAATCTTCCAACGATAAGGGTCCATCTGCTGCGGCTGCTCTCGTCAGTGCAAAATGCTCCATTGTTCTTGGGTCTTATGGATCAGGTGTTTCCATCGCTGCCAGCGACGTTTTCGGAAACGCAGGAATTCCGGTTATTGGTGTATCCTGTACCAATCCGCAGGTAACCGAAGGCAACACTCATTATTTCCGAATTTGTTACCTTGATCCCTTCCAGGGAACTGTCCTTGCCAACTTTGCTGTTGACGAATTTAAAGCAAAAACAGCATACATATTGACCAAGCTTGGCGATGATTATTCAGTCGGCCTGGGCAATTATTTCAAACAGGCGTTCAAAGACCTTGGCGGCACTGTGGTAGAAGAAAGCTTCCAGGAAGGTAACAGCGATTTTACAGCTTACCTGACTACTGCTGTGAACTCCGGCGCAGATGTAATTTTCGCTCCGACCTCAACCGAGGCAGCTTCACTGATAATTGGCCAGGCGGCATCTCAGGGTATCAATATTCCGCTGCTGGCAGGCGATACCTGGGACAGCTCGGTTATATTGGATGCAGCAAAGGGCTCTAACCTTGAAGTCTGTGTATCAACCTTCTTTGATGAGGGTGATGATTCCGCAGCAGGCGCAGAGTTTGTAACCGGCTTTAAAAAATGGCTGAATGCCGATTCTACGAAGCTCCAGAACAACGGCGGAAATGATATCGTAGCTGCTGTTTCCGCTCTGGGCTTTGACGCTTATATGACTGCGGTGGAGGCCATTAAGGCTGCCGGAACCGCTGATTCCAAAAAGATCAATGAGGTTCTGTGGGATGTAACCTATAGCGGCGTTACCGGCGATATCGCATTTGATGATATTGGCGACGCAATCCGTGATGTCGCATACATCAAGAAAGCTAACACTGCTGATGCTTCATGGAACTTTGTTGCCATACAGAGTGTAAAGTAAAGAATTTTTATCGATCAAACAAGAAAGCGCGGGGGCGCTATGCCCCCGCATCATTCTTTTTCTTAGCTCGTCAGACACTTTGGGTTACCTCGAAAAGAGAATGTCTCCTTCATTCGATTTGCCGGGGAATCTTTTCGAGATAGCCGCAAAATGGAGGATCCATTATGGAATTTATAAACGAAAATTTGCCGTATATACTTGCAGGCATTTCAGTCGGCGGTCAGTACGCATTGATCGCTGTCGGCTATACGATGGTATACGGAATACTCAGGCTGATTAACTTTGCCCATGGCGACATCTTTATGGTTGCGGGCTTTATGATGGTTTATCTTTCAGCTACGCTTCCGCTTCCGGTTGCAATCGTGGCAGTCATCCTCCTTACGGTTCTTCTGGGATTTGTTGTTGAGCGGGTGGCCTACAAACCGCTGCGCAGCGCCCCGCGTATGTCTATCATGATCAGCGCTATCGGCGTATCATATTTACTGCAAAACTGTGCGTGGTATATAACGAGCGGTCTGGCGAAGCAGTACCCGACAATTCCCTGGATCAGTGACTCCATCAGGATCGGCTCTGCGACTACCAAGATCGTCACCGTTGTCACACCTTTTCTCACCATCGCTCTGGTCATCGCTCTGGTTCTGCTTATAAAGTATACCAAGATTGGCATGGCAATGCGCGCCGTATCCAGGGATTTTGAAACAGGCCGTCTGATGGGGATCAAGATTAACTCCGTGATCAGCGTGACGTTTCTTATAGGTTCACTCCTTGCTGCTGTAGGTTCACTGCTGTATTTTTCAAACTACACGACCGTCACACCAACGGCCGGTTCCATGCCGGGGCTCAAGGCTTTCGTTGCAGCGGTTTTCGGCGGCATCGGGAGTATACCGGGCGCAGTTATCGGCGCCTTTATCATCGGTATTTGCGAGACAATTATCAAGGGCCTTGGGTGGACAACCTTTTCGGATGCCTTTACCTTTGCGCTTCTTATTATCATTCTTGTCGCCAAGCCAACAGGGCTTTTCGGCGAAAAATCTACGGATAAGGTATAGGTGGTGATATGGATATGAAAAAGAAAACAATACTTTCCGCCATCCTCATCGTGGCTCTGCTGGTTGTTTTATATGTGTTGGAAAAACTGCTTCCGGCTTCCTCCATGCTTTTCGTGGTGCTCAAAAAAGGTGCTATTTATGCCCTTGTTGCTGTGTCGTTAAACCTATTAAGCGGTTTTACAGGGCTGTTCTCACTGGGACATGCGGGATTTATGCTCATCGGTGCGTACACCTATGCCATATTTACCATACCTATGGCGTCTCGTGCGGCGGTATATCAATACTTTGATGGCGGTATTATTCGATTTACCGTTCCGGTATTTGCCGCAATTATTATGGCTGGAATTGCTGCCGCTATTTTTGCCTTTCTGATCGGCTTGCCGGTGCTTAGATTAAAAAGTGACTATCTTGCCATTGCAACACTGGGATTTGCAGAGATTATCCGGGCATTCTTTCAGTGGGACAAGCTTGGACCGATCACAAACGGTTCTAACCTGCTTCGCAAGTTTCCGGTTTTCAACACCGTGCTTTTTCCGTTTATTGTTGCCGGTGTTTGTATAGCGGTCATCATGCTTCTGATAAATTCCTCCTACGGACGTGCCTTTAAGGCGATCCGTGACGATGAGATTGCAGCAGAAGCGATGGGTATTAACCTTGCAAAGCATAAGCAGCTTGCGTTCGTTATAAGTTCGTTTTTTGCCGGAGTGGGTGGTGCTTTATTGGCAATGTATCAGACAACGGTGCAGGCTTCAGCATTCAAGTCTGCCATGACATATGAAATACTCCTGATCGTAGTTATAGGGGGCATGGGATCAGTGACGGGAAGCTGTATATCCTCGTTTTTATTCATTGCGGCAAGCGAATGGTGGCTTCGGTTTTTGGATGCTGAGACCATTATCGGAGGATTTCAGCTGCCGCTGATGCGCTCAGGCTTCAGAAAGGTCGTTTTTTCAGTCATCATTATGATCGTCGTGCTGTTCTATCAAAGAGGGATTATGGGCACGAGGGAGTTTTCCATTGAAGCCTTATCCAGGTTCCTCAGGAAAGTATTCAGCAAAAAGGAAAAGGATGTGGCTACAAAATGACAGAGAACATTCTTCATGTTGAAAACGTTACAATGCAGTTTGGAGGCGTTATTGCCGTAAACAATCTGTCCATTGATGTTAACCGGGGAGAGATCGTTGCTCTGATTGGTCCAAATGGAGCGGGAAAAACAACAATGTTCAATTGCATTACCGGTGTGTATGAACCAACGAACGGAAGCATCAGCTTTTACGGGAAAACGATCATATCTAACCATCCAAAGGGCAAAATGAAAAAGCTGTATGTGGGCGAAAATAATGGCCTATATCCGAAGGTCATCAACCCGACGCCGGACCAAATCACAAAGCTGGGTATCGCTAGGACATTTCAGAATATCAGGCTGTTCAAGAGCCTTACGGTATTGGAAAACGTGCTGATAGCAAAACACATGCGCGCCAGGCAGAATGTGCTTACAGCTGCCTTTCACATTAACCATCGCGAGGAGAAGCGTATTAGGGAGGAGAGCCTTGCCCTTCTGGAGGAGCAGGGACTGCTGCAATATAAGGATGATGTGGCAAGTAGTCTTCCATATGGATTTCAGCGACGTTTGGAGATTTCAAGGGCGATGGCCACTGAACCGTCGCTACTGCTGCTCGATGAGCCTGCGGCCGGCATGAACCCGCAGGAGACCCAGGAGCTTGCAGAATTCATTGTCCAGCTCAGGGACAAATATGAAGGAAAACTATCGATTTTATTAATAGAGCATCATATGGATCTGGTCATGCGAATATCCGAGCGCATATATGTAATGGATTTTGGAAAGCTTATCGCCCAGGGTACGTCAGCCGAGATTCAAAATAATCAACGTGTTATCGAAGCATATCTGGGGGTGGCTGACGATGCTTAAGATCAACGATTTAATGGTAAATTACGGCGGTATTGAAGCCGTTAAGGGCATCTCCTTTGAAGTGCCGGAAAACAGCATTGTCACATTAATCGGCGCAAACGGCGCCGGAAAGAGCACAACGCTGCGTACCATTGCCGGACTGCTAAGACCAGGCAGCGGAAGAATCGAATTTATGGGAGAGGATATCACAGGCAAGGATGCGGCAATGATCGTATCGCGGGGGATAACGCTGGTGCCTGAGGGCAGAAGGATATTTCCCGATCTAACGGTGTTGGAGAATCTGCGGATCGGCGCATATCTCAGGAAGGATGATTTGCGTGACGACCTTAATCGTGTATATGACCTGTTCCCTCGTTTGAAGGAGCGTTCATGGCAGCTTGGGGGCACGCTGTCAGGCGGCGAGCAGCAGATGCTTGCTGTGGCCAGAGCCCTGATGAGCCGTCCGAAGCTGATGATGATGGATGAGCCATCTCTGGGACTCGCTCCTCTTGTCGTTCGGGGGATATTTGATATTATCCGGGAAATCCACAGAGAGGGCGTTACTATCCTCCTGATTGAGCAAAACGCAAACATGGCGCTCAAGACAGCCGATATCGGCTATGTTATGGAGACCGGGCGTATAACTCTTTCAGGCTCCGGATCGGAGCTGCTGGTGAATGAGGATGTGAAGGCGGCGTATCTGGGGACTTGATCTGATTGAGGGGACATAATTGGATTTTGGAAAGTAGTCCGGTCAGTTTCAATCATCCGCTTTAAAGTTTATTTCACCGTTTTCATTAATGGTGAATACCGCGCAGTCGGTGTAAAGGGATTTCCCGAAGATGTCGTCGATCTGGAAGGAATAATAATAGTCGCCGACAAACAAATAGTCCTCTATGATCTCGGGACTGTTACTGAAAACGTACTCTTCACCAAAGTATTCATCCACAATTCCGGTGGATCGGGTAAAGGTATAATATCTGGGGGTGATAATATCACCCCTTTTCAGTTTTACGATTTCTCTGGCTGCTTCTCCTGTTAACTCGTCGATACCCTCCCAGGCGCCGATTATTTCCATGGAATAATTCTCCCCATCCACATAATTCATTCGTATTCTGAGATTTGTTGCCTTACCGTTTAAGAAAACGGGGGAGGTATAAATATTGTAATCTCCGGACTGTTCTACGACATACGTTGCCAGAGGTTGGCCATCCGGCAGAGCAAACCAGAAGCCGCTGAAATTGTCCGATACTGTTCCCGTATTCCGGTCAAAGAGGACATTATCGTCCATGCCAAGGTCAATGAATGTATCTGCATCCTCTCCGGCAAGAAAAACAGAGCACATCACAGAGGCAACATTGTTAAGAGTATCTTCTGAGATAACAAAGCTGAAGGTTCCTGTGTCGTCGAGCAGGGGAGTCTGCGCAAATGAGATAGAACTGTTCTCTATGTTAAAATTGTAGTCAGTCGTAGTGCCCTCAAGATAACTCCAATAATCAAATCCTTCTTCCGGCGTTTCATCATAGGAATTCCACCAGTAATCAGAATCTTCGCCGATCCAGACTTCACCACTATATTCCTCAAGCATGCCATTCCTACTTGCGGCATATGCCAGCTTATCGACAAATGACATATAAAATGGGCTGACACATATGTTCTTAAATATAGACAGCTCCATCGACCCCTGTATGGAAAGCGGATAGTACAACGACAGTCCCCCGGATTCTGCCTTATTGCTGCCATTTCTCATATATACTACGCATTTATCCAGGGCTTCGAGCACCTCTTCCTCTCCGTCTACAAATTCAGATATATTCTCGAGTATGCAGCTAAGGTCAACCATGTTTGTGTAGCCTTCTGATCTATTGTTACCGCCATAGTTTTCCGCCGCCAGAATGCCCCTGACCATTTCTGATAGTATACGGGTATCGTTGGATGAGGTGTACATGCTCTGTGCAACCTCATTGAAACTTACAATCAGATCATCGATCATTGAGAGGTCAATACAAGAAAGTGTAGCATCACTTTCACTTCCAATTGCTTTACATGATTCATAGAAGGAGTCCGCCACCACTTTTCCTAACGCCGCACCGTCGGCTGAAGGGTTTTCTGCCAGATAACTGCCTATCGCCAAATAATCCCACCCGTAACCGGGCTCCAGCTCCTGCGAGCCAATCATATATCTTGCGTGAGGGGCAAGAATATTTGCTGTTTCCAGGGTTCCCATCAGGCAGGCATCAAAGCCCAAAAACTCGAAGGAGTCCGTCATGCCTGCATAGACAGAGGTGAATGCCTTCTCGATTTCTGTTAGTGAAAGACTGTCACGGCTCATTTCATCAAAGCATACGCCGGAGATGCTTCCGCCGCCATGATTCCAGAATATCACTCCCATTTTACCGGCAGAATGTTTTTTTGTTCCCCAGCTTAAAAAACTCGCAAGGGTATCCGCGCTTCCCATATCTGGAAGGGGCTGTTCATCATCCAGAAACATCTCCTGGTTTTGAATGACATACCGTTGGAGCTTCGTGCTGTCAATCGTATCATTTGCCCAGGAGTTTGTGCCGCCGGTCTGAATAACAAATTTTACGTTATCGGAGCCCTTGGCTTCCAGCATTTGCTGCAGATCCATTGTGGCCAGCCCGGTGCCGTCGCTTTCAAGATCCGTCCCGCACATATATATAAATATCGTCCAGGTGGATTCTTCACCCATTTTGGTTACAACAGGTCTCGACAAACGAGTTATGGATAGAGAACCGTCCGGATTGACCGACATTCCCGTACTGCGCTCAGGATCCGAAGCTGTCCCGAAACCGCTGACGCCTGTATTGTTGGACGAATTGCCGCCAGCATTGCCACCTGTATTGCCGTGATCATTATGTATATTCGAATCTGCCGAGGTGATTTTTCCGGCAGTTAAATCAGCAATGGTTGCTTCGGAATTATCGCATGCCGACAGAGTGATAATTAATGTCGTTATCAAAATAAAAGCTAATATTCTTCGAACATTCATTTTTGCCACCATTGGATAACTTAGTTTGTGCTCGTACGGTAATCAATACCATTATATACAATGACGAAATTGTGTCCACTATTTTTTATATCTGTGTCAAGCCTTATTAATATAGCGGTCTGACTTTTATATCAGCAGTTGGGAGGGACAGCAAACCACCGTACCTTCTGTTATTGCGATATACAAATAAATGTATAATAAAATGATTGAAAATGCTATTTTATTAAAAGTAACCGTAGTTAGATTCCTGCCTCATCCAGTACAATGAGGGAGGAAGTCTCAGCAACTACAGTCCCGTTATACATGAACAACTGAATTGAAGGAATAGAATTCCCGATACGGTAAATGACACCGGCGACGATTCTGAGCTGCTTGTCATATCGGTTTCCAATAGCTGCAGACCACCTGATCTGCAGCTCACGGTGTCATTAATTCAGCATTTATGGGATTAGTTTTGTATCGACACGTTTATTAGCTATAACATACTTTTTTTCAGATTTCCATTCTCAAGCACATAGA
>JAEYON010000156.1 GCA_023411645.1 Bacillota bacterium
TGCAAAAATTGAGAATACTAAATCAAAAATAATACCTCTTATTAAAAATGATAATCCTAGTAACGACATCAAATTAATAGTTGAATATACTATTTTTTGAAATAGAGAATACCCCTCAGTTAAAAAAAATATGTCATTGATAAATGGAATTTCAATACAACATATAGATATGAATATAACAATTACAGACATAAAATTTGCCTTACTTTTCATAACTTGCCACCTTCCAATCATATATACTTTTGGGGGATAATGCTTAACTATCCCCCAAAAAAACTATTAAGATGCAAATCCTAACGCTATAGATGCTATTCCACCACACCACAATGGTGCTGTAACTTTTGTACATGCTGCTGCGGCCGCTGCTGCACCACCTGGTCCAAGTCCAGCTCCAATAAATGCCGATGCACCAATAGCTACTACAGATACTGTAACAGCTGCAATACCAATCCCAATTTTAACCCAATCAAAACCACCATCAATTAGAAATAATAAACCTCAGATGCCTTCGCAGTATATATTAACTCCTGTTCCATGGTTAACAGAAGCTAACTACAATATATTTGGACTAACCCCTATATACACATCTACAATCATGTCGTCAGGTGTCATTCCCGGAAGTAAATCATTAACCTGCACATTATATCCAGCAGTTATTTGTTGTAAATTATTTTTCTGGATAAATGCTAGCATTTCATTATATGTATTCTGCAATGTTGCTGGGTTTCCAGTGTGTCTTGCGTATACTGCATTTAAAATTTGAAAGACAGGTTTTAGTGTGTATTCTCTAGGCAAATCAAGCTTTTTATCTATTGGTACAAGTATTTCCATATCCAACACCTGATTTCCACCGACATTTTCTATTGAAAAAGTAACTGTCACAATGGGGCCCTGTTTTTTTGCTTCATTATCCTGTAGAAGTTTACCTATTTTGATCATTTCTTCATTGATTTGTTGTTGTGTCATTTTCTTTCTCAATGATAATACATTTTCAAGTCTGAATTCTTTTCCGTATTCTACATTCATTGTATCTGTACTTCCCTTCTATATTCTGATTCTAATTAGTTTCGCTATGTATATTTGCATAACATGCTTGGTGAACTATATTTGTATGTCCATTAGTAAAAAACATTCTATTATTAACCGTATAAGTCAAATCTTCTATTTCTTATCACCTTTGCCAAATAGGTCAGATAAAAAATCACTCACTATTTGAATAATATTTCTATACGTATCACCACCAGATATATTTTGCAGTTCAGTCTCGTTTAAATTTTTTGAAATTATCTGTATTTATCACTGCAAACATTCTTTCACAATATAATATACATGATAATATATATGTAAATTATTTCAATATGAATAGCACAATATGGCGTTATAATGTAATAAAATGGTCTGAAATAGATTATCAAGTATAAGAATATTCCCCTTTTCATGATTGTACTGCAGTATTTCGTCCATCAGGAATTTGAAAAATTGAACGCGCAAGTATACCCAAAATTACTTTTGATATTACCTTTTTAAAATAAAATAAATAATGTAAATAACAATATCTAAGTCTGTAATGCAAATCAACTTTATCTCAAAAATTATTTACATATAACTATATAATTAAAGAGTACAGCCATAACTGTTCTTATCTTCTTTTCTTAAAAATAATTATCTTATAAATAAAATATATAAATAAAAATAGATAGATTGCTAGTACGCAAAAGGCTGCGATAAAGCTAACAACAGCAACATCTGACATCATTAGGCAGCCAATTAATAATGAAATAAAAAACAAAAAAGTATATAAATCTATTATTTTCTTCGAACCAAAAATCTTTAAAAAAATACTTTCCTGTTTATCTAACTTTTCCTTATTTTTGAAAATCTTCATCGCTGTTCTCCTCGTAAAGCTTTACGGACTAACTAAAAAACTCCTCTTTTATAATGATACTTATATGTTATACTTCCCCGTTTTTTTAGCTCTCACTAGAGACCATATAACAGCAAAAAAATACAAACATGAAAGTAATAAAATAATAATATCTATATTTAATATAATTGATTTTCTTACATAGTCACCAATTATAATAATTACCCATGTAAGTATTAACATTATAGATATCATGCTTGATAATTTATTTTTCTTATTAAAGTACGCATTCCTTTTAATTACTAATACTTCCACAAGTGCTAATACTACTAATAATAAATTTATTATTTTTAAAGTATACATTTTGACCCCCAATTATTTTTCTATTTACAATGTTTTCAATGTGATATACTAGTGAGAAAATAGTAACCTCACTAGTACATCACATTTGTAATTAGAAGTTTTTATCTAAATACGTAGCACTATCTCTTATTGCTGCCTACTGACCCAGCAGCTCCCATTATGGCTCCATAACCAAGTGCAGGGTTAACACCTACTTCAAACGTCCTTGCAAAAATTGAGAATACTAAATCAAAAATAATACCTCTTATTAAAAATGATAATCCTAGTAACGACATCAAATTAATAGTTGAATATACTATTTTTTGAAATAGAGAATACCCCTCAGTTA
>JAEYON010000020.1 GCA_023411645.1 Bacillota bacterium
ATGATCTTACGCTTTGTCTCCGGGTCCTCAACTCCAGCAAGCCTTTCAAGAAATCTGTCCTGAGCGTCCACCCTAATCAGATTGATATCGAATTCTCCCTTGAATGTTTTCTCTACCTGCTCCGCTTCATATTTTCTCAGCAGGCCATGATCCACGAAAATGCAGGTGAGCTGTTTTCCGACTGCCTTATGCATCAAAACTGCCGCAACTGACGAATCTACGCCTCCAGATAAGGCACAGAGCACCTTTCCGCCCCCGACCTTTTCCCTGATAACGTCAATGGATTGTCTCACAAAGGATGACATAACCCAGTCTCCTGTATATCCGCATATGTCATATAAAAAGCGATTCAGCATGTCACTGCCTCTCGGCGTGTGCATAACCTCCGGATGGAACTGGACTCCATACATGTTTTTTGCTTTGTTCTCCATTGCGGCTGTTGGACAGGTAGAGGAATGTGCGGTCTTTGTAAAGCCCTCCGGCATCTTCTTCACAAAATACGTGTGACTCATCCAGCATGTCGTCTCGGCTTCCATGCCTCTGAAAAGCTTGCTCTGCGTATCAAGCTCAATACTCATTTTACCGTATTCGCGTAAGTCCGCCCTTTCGACTTCGCCCCCCATCATGACACCCATCAGCTGCATTCCGTAGCAGATTCCAAGAATGGGCACACCAAGTTCGAACACCTCTCTGTCGCAGTAAGGCGCTTTGGGGTCGAGAACAGATGCAGGACCGCCTGTAAAAATAATCCCTTTTGGAGCAAGTTCCTTAATTTTCCCGATCGGGGTATGGTAGGGAACAACCTCACAATAGACATTTGCCTCCCTGACCCTGCGTGCTATCAATTGGTTATACTGACCGCCAAAGTCAAGTATCAGCAGCAGTTCGTTATTCATACCTTTATCTCCGCTCATCAATTTTATTTTTTATTATATCTTTACAATAAAGAATTGTATACCACCATTTGTTTCACAAGTTTTACAATAATTTATCAAGTGTTTAACATATATTGTTTCATTTGCCTTGGTTTGTTATGATATTATCAAGGTGATTTACATAATGAAGAAACTCGTATCAATTGTACTGGCAGTTTTTGTATTGTTCGTCGTCATGACGCTTTCGTCAATGACAACGGTACTTGGCACTGAACAAACCAAAACCGGCATCCATACTGAAGCCTCAGGCATTAAGGAAGCCACAGGCATAATCTCGGAAACCGTCTGCGAAACCCTTGACGCGCAGGCCTTTGATTCTCTGCGCCTTTATTATAATGATAAAACGCTATCAGATGAAAACTTGTTTGACAGATATGTGAATTTGAAAAAAAGCTATATCACAGCACTGGACAATCTATATAGCGCCAGCACTCTTTCCATTGACAACAGCCAAGCGGAAACAGCAATACATATTTTTTATGAAGGTCAGGAAACCCTGTTTGGGTTGGACAGCAGTGTATACCTCTATAACATTGCAATATATAAGGGTCTTGAGAAAAGTGAACAGACCTGTTTGAGTCTGCTAATTCCCGTTCGATCCACAAACTCTGTGCTGACAGTCAACCTTATTATTCCACAGGAGCAGCTTGGCGAACAGGCAGCCGATAATGTGGCGACCATATTGTCAGTGATTGCCTGCGACGGACTTGCACCACAGCAGGACGCGCCTGCGGTCCTCAGAAACACCGATATCATCGAAAAAGTAAAAGCGGGCGTTTATCCTGCAGCCTACCAGGAGTCCCCGGTCTATACAGTTGTTGAAGATAATCTGGCCGGCTACAGTGTCTCATTGCCGGATTCTTATGTTCCGTTTACGAACAACAGGCTTGGCGGTATTCTTACATACGCAAGCTATAAAATCGATCCGAACAAGATTCTTTCCATCACCTCTCAGCCGCTGAACAACCGCCAGGAAGACGCATCAGCTATTATCGAGCGCTTCATGACGACTATCCCGGATCATGTGGATCTTCTGGAAAGCGGAGATGTCATCTATGGCAGTAACTGCTTCAGCTACGTTCTATATTCAAAAGTAGAAAACGATGTGGAAACCTGGTATTATGACTACTACATGCAAAGTGACTCCAGGCTTTACAAGCTGCAGCTCCAAAGCAGCTTTTCAGAACCGGGTTCTATTGTACTAGGTCAGATGGAAAAAATATTGGCCGGCTTTATTGCGGCCGACACACTTGAAACGCCCGGCACAACAGAGTCAACTGACACACTTGACACAACCGGCATAGAGTCAACTGACACATTTGAGACAACCAACATGCCTGAGGAACCGGACATGGCTGCTGATGCTACTTCTCACAGCGCTCCTGAAACGGTCTTGTACGAAAACCGCGAAGAAGGCTACAGCTTTCAATACCCTCAGTCATGGACGCTGGAGGATGTTTCACCAGGCATTGACTATGACCGTCTCCGGTTGAATGTTCCAGGCCATTCGGGAACCCTTGAGATAACATTACAGGAAGCATACGCAAGCAATGCCGCGGCATTCGGATCGTCTGAATACACTCCTTCAATTCCCTCGAAAACATCAAGGCTCCTATCCTCTGATCTTGTGATTGACTCAGATATCTCTTCCTTTTACAGCATTGGAGTATATGTGGATGAGAATGGCAGGAACAGACTATTCAGCTCTGTTGATATTCTTAAGGGAAGTAAGATTTACTCCTTGCTTGTCACGGCGGGAGAATACAGAACTAAAAACGGATATTTTGACGATGATAGCATCAATAATATGATCGATATGATCATATCCTCCTTCCAAATCCATAATACCCCCGAATCAGAGGCAAGAGCGCTTGCCGGGGAAACCCGCAACAGGAAGCTGGTCTTTTTAGAAAACACTCTCAGAGTTCTTTATGATCCTTACCTTATAGTCCTCCCAGCAGAAAACATCCAACCTGACGGAACCATCATCGTAGCTGTGGAAAATACCAGCGTCAGCGGATACTATAAAGTAAGGCTCGATTATGCCGCCAGAAAGGCAGAGGTTCTGGAGCGCGTGCTTAATAGGAATATTCTGCTAAGTGAGCTGGACCGTCTTAGAACGCAATTCGACGGGCTTACAATTACCGGCACTTATCGTAATGAAACGAAAATGACTATCTCCATAGAAAGTATTGAAGAAAATAACAACGCTGCCGGCACAAAGCCTGCAAAGGTTCTCCATAACTTCGCCGTCAATGCAAGGGCAAAAGATGGGAGCATCATATGGAACACAGTCAAAATCGCCGATCAGGAAGACTATATTGCCAGATGCAAGGCCTTTGTCAGCAGTAAGTTTGAATCAGATGTTGACGTTTATCTTTTTGGAAACAATATTTTCAGTGATGTTGACATTTATCAGCAAAAGGGTGTGGATTATCGAGTACTGGCCTTCTATCAGGGCACAGGCAGATCAGGATTTTTCATGCTTACCATGAACCCGGCCACGGGCGTATTTACAGCCAGAAAAAGCTTTATCCCGTTAGCTCATATCGTTGAAAAGGCCAAATATAAGTACGGGATAAAGAATACCGAAACCGGTTCGGGTTTATTCAGTTTTGACCCAGAGACATTTGTTCTGAACATTTTCACCTCTGAAAACACCGCTTATGCCGGACCTGATTCGTCTGAATCCAACGGCTCTGAAGGACTATCCTTTGATGTCCAGCATTTCAACGTTTACTACAATCTGGAGTCTGATCTGATTGAATTTACCAAGGTCACTCCCCCTGAGCCAGAAACGCATTAATAAAAGGATCAAGTTCACCGTCCATGACCGAATATACATCGCCCATCTCATGATTGGTTCTGTGATCCTTTACCAGAGTGTACGGACAGAACACGTATGACCTGATCTGGCTTCCCCATGCGATATCCAGTTGAACACCCTTCAGATCTTCAATCTTCTCCTTCTGCTCACGCTCCTTCAGCTCCATTAGCTTTGAACGCAGCATTTTCATTGCGGTGTCCTTATTCTGGAACTGGGATCTTTCTGTCTGGCAGGAAACCACAACACCGGTTGGGATATGTGTGATACGGATGGCCGAATCTGTTTTGTTTATATGCTGTCCGCCTGCACCGCTTGCTCTGTAGGTATCTATACGTAAATCTTCGGGATTGATGTCCACCTGTATGTCATCATCCATCTCCGGCATGACTTCCAGGGATGCAAATGAAGTGTGTCTGCGGCCGGATGCGTCAAATGGAGATATCCTGACCAGCCTGTGCACTCCCTTTTCAGATCGGAGATACCCATATGCATTCTCGCCAATGACGTTGATGGTGACACTTTTGATGCCCGCCTCGTCCCCGTCCAGGTAATCCAGTATCTTTACGGTATAATCGTGCGCCTCCGCCCATCGCGTATACATTCGAAGCAGCATCTGAACCCAATCCTGGGCTTCTGTTCCACCCGCGCCTGCATGCAGTGTCAATATCGCATTATTCTTGTCATAGGGTTGTGTCAGAAGTGTTTCCAGTCTCAGCTTTTCATAGCGGCTCTTTATTTTGGCCAGTCCATCTTTGATCTCAGGGATGACATCAGCGTCATCCTCTTCCATCCCCAGTTCATTGAGAGTCTTTATATCATCAAGATCTGAAACGAGTCTCTCATACCGCTCCACTCTTGTTTTCAGTCCCTTTGTCTTTTGGAGCACCTTCTGGGAATTCTCAAGGTCATCCCAGAATCCGGGTTCCGCCGCCTTATGTTCAAGCTCTTCGATCTCGCCTTTCAACCTGGCGATGTCAAAGTGAAGCCCCCATTTCGACGATAGCATTGCCCAGGCTCTCAATGTCAAGTTTAAATTGTTCCAGTTCAAGCATCTTAATCAACTCCATCTATATGTTAGTTTTTATAGATCATTACCCGGATATATTATATCATTACCCGGATATTCATTTTCACTGAGAATAATTCTTCAAAAATGCCTTTGTTCTTTCATTTGTCGGATTAGAGAAAAGCTCGGCTGGCTTTCCCTCTTCAATAATTTGTCCCTTATCCATAAAAATAATCCTGTCAGCAACATCTCGGGCAAACCCCATCTCGTGTGTTACAACAACCATGGTCATATGCTCTGAAGCCAGCAGTCTGATGACCTTCAATACCTCTATTGTCAGCTCGGGATCAAGCGCCGAGGTGGGTTCGTCAAAAAATAGTATATCCGGGTTCAACGCTAATGCCCTTGCAATGGCCACACGCTGGCACTGTCCGCCGGAAAGCTGGAAGGGATAAGCGTCTGCCTTGTCTGCCAGCCCCATTTTCTCCAATAATTCCATCGCTGTTTTTCTTGCTTCTGTCTTCGAGATGCCTGCAACCTTTATCGGTGCCTCGGTAATATTCCTCAAGACAGAAAAATGTGGAAACAGGTTAAAATTCTGAAACACAAGCCCAAGACGCAGTCTGACACTTCTGAGCTCTTCTTCCGGCGCATATGACATCCTGCCGTTCGGCAGCTCCTCGCAAATTGTGTCCCCGGCGACAGTAATTGATCCTCCATCGGCTTTTTCAAGAAGATTAATACATCTTAACAGCGTACTTTTCCCCGAACCGGACGGCCCTATTACAGCAAGTACCTCTCCCTTTAGGATCTCAAGAGAAATACCGGATAGCACTTCGACGCCATCAAAGGCTTTATACAGTTTATCAACTTTCAGCATTTGCATGGTATACCCTTCCTCACTTGTAATAGTTCAGCTTTTTCTCCGCTATATGAAACACTCTTGTTACGATCCAATTCATCACAAAATAGAATATACCGGCAATGAACAGCGGCGTTACGGATGAAATTCTGGAAGCTTCATTCTTTGCAACTCTGTAAAGCTCCGAAACGCCTAGTGTTTGTACAAGTGCTGTGTCCTTCACCAATGTAATAACCTCATTGCTGATTGGGGGTAAAATTCTTTTAATCACTTGGGGTAAAATAATCCCCATAAAGGTTTGTGTTCCGGTAAATCCAAGTACCTGCGCCGCTTCATACTGGCCTTTGGGCATGGACTCGATCCCGCCGCGGAAAATCTCCGCAAAATAGGCGGAATAATTAAGCACAAAGGCAATGATTGCCGCAATAAACCTGTCAATATTCAGTCCGAACAGAATTGACGGAGCAAAATATATTACGATAAGCTGCAGGATCAATGGTGTTCCTCGCATAATGTCGATGTAGACTTTTACGATTGCGCTGATAAGCCTGTTCTTTGACATTCTGCCAAAAGAGATCAACAAACCCAACGGCAGCGAAAACAACAGCGTCAGGAAAAAAATTTCCAGTGTGACTACCGTACCTTCCAGAAGAAACCCAAGGAACTTCAAACGGACCTTACCCCCTCATTTAAACAGACGAATACCTGCCTTATATTACTCTCCAAACCAATACTCAGAAATCTCTGCGAACTTGCCGTCTTTCTCCATTGCATCGAGAGTTTCCTGTACCTTTGTCATCAATGCTTTGTCAGCCATGCGGAAGCCTATACCGTATTCTTCCGGTGCAAGAGCCTCATCCAAAACCTTGGCATCCACTTTCCCTGCCTTAATATTGTAGTCAGCAACCACCTCATCCATCAGAACCGCGTCAACACCGCCTTTTTCAAGATCCATCAGAGCTATCATGTTATCTTCAAACTCCACCACTTCGCCAAGCTTTGCTTTGAAATCCGCAGCATCGGCTAAAGCACTAGCAGCGCTTGATCCTGCCTGAAGAGCAATTTTTTTGCCTTCAAAGTCAGCAAGCGAGGCCAATGTAGAATCGCTTTTCACAACCAGAACTTGACGATTGCTCATATACGGTTTTGTGAAAAGAACCTGCTCCTTACGAGCGTCAGTGATAGTAAAACCGTTCCAGATACAATCAATATTCCCCGAATTCAGCTCCTGCTCTTTTGTCTCCCAGACAATTTGCTGCAGGGTGAGCTTGATACCAAGACGGCTGCAGACTTCCTTTGCAAGGTCTATATCAAAGCCTATGATCTCATTGTTTTCATTCCTGAAACCCATCGGGGGAAAGCTGTCATCCAATCCCATGACCAATTCGCCCTTATCCTTCACCTTGTTCCATGACTTATCGGTGCCATCCGACGCCGTACAGCCTGTAAATACCATTGCCGCCACTGCAGCAATCAACAACATTAATGCTATGGTTCTCTTCACAAAATCCACATCCTTCTTTTAATATAGTTTATTTATGTCTAGTACAATTGCTATTTTACTTTAAAACTTCACTCAAGTAAAGCGTTATTGCAATATTACAATAAATCACCTGTGGTTTTGCACAAACCTGGTAATCCTCTTCATAGCCTCAACTATATTCTCGTAGGAATTGGCATAGGTTGCCCTGACATAGCCCTCGCCGCAGTCTCCAAAGGCAGAGCCCGGCACAGTGAGCACCCTTTCCTCTGTAAGCAGCTTTTCACAAAATTCATCAGAACTCATTCCGGTGGATTTGATGCTCGGGAATACATAAAAAGCACCCATGGGCTCAAAGCAATCCAGACCTGCTTTTCTAAATCCGTCCACCATCACACGCCTTCTGCGGTTATATTCGCGCACCATGGCCTCTACCTCTTCATCACATCTGCTGAGAGCTTCAGATGCGGCATACTGGGCCGTAGTTGGCGAGCACATGATGGCATACTGGTGAATTTTGTTCATCGCCCCGATCAGCTCGGGATGCCCGCAGGCATAGCCAATCCTCCAGCCCGTCATGGCAAATGCCTTGGAAAATCCATTGATGAGGATCGTCTTTTCCTTGATTTCGGGGTAGCTGGCAAAGGAAGCATGCTTTCTTCCATAGGTCAGTTCCGCGTAGATCTCGTCGGAAATAATGATAACATCTCTGTCCTTGAGCACCTCCACGATCTTTTTCTGATCCTCTACGGTCATGATAGCCCCTGTAGGATTGTTCGGGAATGGAAGAATAACTACCTTTGTCTTGGGTGAAAGCGCCTTTTCCAGTTGTTCAGGCTTCAGCCTGAATTCATCCTCTTCCTTTAGCTCAATCACAACAGGCGTAGCGCCGGTGAAGGCAGTACAGCCCTTATATGCCACGAAGCTGGGTTCGGGTATGATGACTTCGTCTCCGGGCCCTGCCAGCGCTCTGAGCGCAATATCGATCCCCTCGCTGGCGCCTACCGTTACGACGATCTCGGTTGCCGGATTATATTTTACTTCATATTTGCGAGCCACATAATTTGCAATCTGCCTTCTCAGTTCAATAAAACCCGGATTTGAGGAATAGTGGGTATGCCCCTTCTCCAATGAGTAGATGCCTGCCTCCCTGATACTCCACGGCGTTACAAAGTCCGGCTCTCCTATACCCAGGGATATGGCGTCCTTCATCTCATTAAGCAGATCAAAATATTTTCTGATCCCGGAAGGAGGCATATTTCTCACATTTGGTTTTATCATGTCAGCTATTTTCATAATATGAGCGCCTCCCTGTCATCCTTTGTGTCTTCTTCAAAAATCACGCCCTCATCCTTGTATTTTTTTAATACAAAATGAGTAGCAGTACTGAGAACCGATTCCAGAGGAGCGAGCTTTTCAGCAACAAACAGAGCCACTTCCTTCATGGTCTTACCCTCAATAATAACTGTCAGGTCAAACCCACCGGACATCAAATAGCATGCCTTGACCTGCGGATACCTGTATATACGCTCCGCTACCTTGTCAAAGCCCTGTCCTCTTTGAGGAGTAACTTTGACCTCTATCAATGCGGTTACGTTCTCCTTGTTGGATTTGTCCCAGTTGATGAGTGTATTGTATCCAACAATGACATTGTCGTCCTCAAGCTTTTTAACCGCTTCCTGTACTTCGGCTACACTTTTGTCAAGCATGAGTGCAATCTCCTCAACACTTGCCCTTGCGTTCTTTTCCAAAATCTCTAAAATCTCATCCATCCTAAATACACTCCTTTCAAATAAATCAAATCTCGGGGCACCGAGCCCCTTCGATTTTAGCCGGTTTTGCTTCGCAAATGGCTAAAAATAAAACTCCTCAATCCCTAAAAAATATAGGGACGAAGGAGTTATCCGCGGTACCACCCTGATTAGCGCTTTCACGCTCTCTTTACGGGTACACTCATACCCATCCCCTGTAACGTGAGGAGCACGTCAACCTTTATTCACAGAGCCTTCAATCGCTCCGGTTTCTCAAGGTGATGCTCATAGGCTGCCTTCCTCCTGCTCATTTACCGGATCACACCAGCCTCCGGCTCTCTTGAAAACTGACAGGAATACTCTTCCCATTCATCGCTTGAACTATATCGTTAAATTGCATTATACCATGCCTATTGTCCCGAATCAAGTTAAATCGGGAATTTTTCACCCTGCCCTTACCCAGCCTCTTCTTCATCCTGAACGATCGTTACCAACTGCGATTCATACTTCTTAAGAGTGCTCACAATTTCGCCCTTCAGGCCTTTTATCTCCTGGCGGATGTCCACAAGTCTTTCTCTGTCCTTCTCAATGGCATCCTCAAGCTGCCTCTTTTCTTCAAGGGCCTCCTGACGGGCATTCTCCAGCATCTGATCTGCTTGTTCCTGAGCTCTGATCAAAACTTCCGCGATTTTTGCCCTGTCCTCATTAATCTGATCAGCTTTTCGCAAAAGATCATCATATCTCGATCTAATATCCTTGTTCTGGCTCTTCAGCTGACCAATCTCGTCATCTTTTTCCTTCAGCTTGACGTCAAACTCCCCAAGTATCTTTTCGATATATGAATTGACATCGGCCTTTTTGAAACCGCCCATAAACGAAGTTCTAAAACGTTTTTCTCCAGGCATGGGAATCCCCCTTCTGAAAAATGATCATATTTACTTATATATTCAATAAATTTTCTCAAAATCCTGCTTTTATATCAACCGAATCAAAAATAGTTCGATGTTCCAGTTCGGCGACAGTCGCCGGACTTGAATACCGAACTATATGAACAGAAATTGAAACACCTTCGACATCCGTAACTTTTCAGGAGGAATGCTAAATGTTTTTATTCAATAGGTTTTCGAAATCGGCTTTAGGTCTTGACCCTACTATTTTATCGACGACCTGTCCGCCCTTGAACAACATGATTGTCGGAATACTCATAATTCTGAATTTCGCTGAAAGCTCATTCTCATCATCTACATTTACCTTGCCAATGACAGCTTTACCGTCGTATTGCTCGGCAAGCTCCTCCATGACAGGTGCAACAGCCCTGCATGGGCCGCACCAGGATGCCCAGAAATCAATAAGCACCGGCTTGTCGGAGTTTACTACTTTTTGTTCAAAATTATCCCTGGTTAATTCAACTATTTTGTTGCCAGCCATAAAACAACCCTCCAATATCATTAATTAATTCGAATATTCAATATTTTATTATTCTTACCCCACATCGATTAAATGAAACATCACAAATGATTCTTTACTTTTTTATTACCCTGAGTGTCAGCTTGCTTCCCTGTGTTGATACAACATAATTATCAGTCACAGTCAGCAATTCTCCCTGGTATTCAACAGAACCGCCGTCCTTTAGGTTCAGAACAGTTTTTCTCTGTCTGTCTGCAGCATAGACCGACCCCTGCGGTGATATAAAAATGTCCTTTACAGCCAACGACATCGTCGGCTTGATACTCTGCCACTCTTGCGCCTTCTGACCGATTTTCCCAAAGTGGATCGCTGTTATTTTCCCTCCTTCATCTGTTGACGCCGCATAAACGAAATCCGTATCATCCACTGACAGCAACAGCGACGCCTCCTTTACGGGAAGGCTTGTCTTCTTGCCGGTCCTGCCATTCCTAACCACAATTTTCCCGCCGGCAGGCTGATAGATCAGATTGTCTTCATACATTGTCTCTCTTATTATTATACCCAGATCGGCCTTCATAATCAGTTCCAGATCATCCATAATATCAAACTGATAGATCCTCACTCTTGTGTCACTGGTCTGAATCAAGGGGTAGACAATATTTGTAAGCGGTGATAGCTGTAGATCGATTACTGTGCTGTCCACCGGGAGATTTACGATATCAGGATAGCTTCTGTCCAGTTCAGGCCCGATGTCATATGTGGATATACGGACACAGCCGCTTTTCCCATCAGGCTCCTTTATGGTATAGATCAACATATCTCTGTCGGGAAGCCATCGAAAATAGCTGAAGGAACCGCCCGAAGGATCCAGCTTTTTTACGACCTTCTTGCTGTCGAGATCGACTAATTCCAAACGGTCCTCGACCATATATGCAGCATAAAGCCCATCATTTGATACCTTAACATTGCTTGAGCCGTCCGGCAGGTTATAGCTCCTGTTTTTAATCGCTGCCGTCTGTGCTTCGTAAGCGGTTGCTCTGAATGCGCCCCTTCCCGGAAGATAAATATAATTGAAATACGCAAGAATAGTCGTCTGCAGCAAGACGGAGAGCAGAATCCATCCATATACCCTTTTCAATGTTTTCATTTATCGCCACCCCTCTCAGAAGTGACGATAAAAGCTGTGGGGACGGTTCTCTCACCAAGCTTGTCAGAGGGCTTGTTGATCACCTTGCCGTTGAAGTACATCGTAGTCGAGGATCCACCGTCAAGGTTTGCCGCATTCACCGCGCCATATTCCAGCAAAATATCCTGAACATCTCTTAATGTCGCACCCAGTGACTCCAGGGACCTTCCGTCTATTACAAGCAGAAGCACCTCTCCCGTTGCCTTTTGCCCAATGGCTGTTCTGGGGGCAATTCCCCAACCCCCGTCACCCTTTTTTATGGTTGGCTTACCGTTCACAATCAGCGGCGGGCCAAAGCTGACACCTTCTTTGATGCCCATCTCCTTTAGCTGCGCCATCGAATGCTTTCCGACAATAAGCATCCCTTCCTTTGTAAAAGCTACCGTTTCCTGCTTCTTACTTTCGTCCTTGATTTGGTTGTAGACAACCTCTCCATTATGCACAATGAATCCAAGCGGCGTACCTCCGGTTCCTGTCCAGCCCCTGTCAAGAAAGCCCCCTGCGTTGATTCCGGCTATGCCTGCATTATTTTTGGCAATCTGGCTGGTGGTTTCACCGGAATCCGGCAGACGTGATGAATACCCGGCTATGATTCGTGTCGGATCATGTACAACGATCAGCTTTCCTTCAAAATCACCGCCGTCAATATTAAAGACTTCGACTTTTCCATCATGATTCTTCCCTATTTTCAGCTTCTGGATCTCTTCGCCCTGATCAGTCGGATCAACTGCATAGGAGCTGCCGATGATCCTTGCAATAGCTTCATCGGACAAGAAAAACCGGGCAATATACTGATGTCTCAATGTATTCCATGAAGCCCCGACAATGGTTCTTTTAACCTCGTCGAAAGGACCGTAGAATATATAAAACGGCATTGTAATGCATGCAAATAAAAATTGAAATATAAAAAAAACAAGAATGCGTTTGTACCCTGATTTGGATTTGGGTGCAGGCTTTCTTACGGTCTCCATAATGACCCCTTTCAATAACATTAGGGGACGTTTCTCCCCGGCAAAATGGGGGGACGTTTCTCCCAACATCAGGGACAGTTCTCCATGAACCGCACCCTTGTGTCATTGTAATACATCAAGGGGCATCATGCAATGTCATAATTATCAAGAGTCCTATGAAGCCTTTCAAAGACAATTCCCGCCACAAACCATGCAGGCGCATAAGCCAGCGTGATCAGTCCGTTCACCGCAAGTTTGTCTGTATAATACCATGGGTAAACGCCAAGGATCGTGTGAAGAAGAAATCCACTAATGTATTCGATAGACCATATCAGCAAAACCCATACAATTCCTCTGAAAATCCAGTGGAAACGCGCTATAGCATGATGGATCGGTTCGAGAAATATTGCACATCCATAAATGAAGAACATCCAGAGGTTGGAATGTCCAAGCAGCCTCAGATCTCCGCTTATTAGCGAGCCTATACCGGTCCAGATAATCTCAATGCCCCACCCGGCAATCCCATAAAAGAAAAACCTTTTCATCATAA
>JAEYON010000147.1 GCA_023411645.1 Bacillota bacterium
GAACTAAACACTATCCGCAATCATATTGACCAATTAAAGGGGGGCCGCATAGCCAGAATGTTTTCACCAGCAAGGATGGTACATATTATCGTCGTAGATGCTAATAACCACGACCTGCTTGGCTTCCAGGACTACGAATATTTAGTCCATAAGAATCGCTGGCTGCACAATCTCCCGGAGGGCTCTACCTTTTCAGACGCAATAACAGTCCTCAAACATCATGACGCATGGGATATATGCCCACCCTCAATACGTCAATGCTTGATACAGGCTGATCCGCAAAGGGAAACTGTAAAGTACGATGAATATAAAAAGATGCGATTTCGGATATTTGGGATAATGCCGAGGAAATATCATTTTCTCGAAGCGGCCAAGCAAAAAGCAGCAGAATTCGGCTACCGTGTAGGTGTCCTCTCGGAAAACATACAATATGAAGCTTCTCAAATGGGATATTATGCAGGTTCAATAGCCAGTAACATAGAAAAAAGTCATGAACCGTTAAATCCTCCTATAGCTCTGTTCTCGACGGGAGAAATGCGTGTAACTGTGGATCAATATAAGGGTATAGGCGGACGAAATCAGGAGTTCGCATTAGCTGCAGCTACTGTGATAAAGGGGTGCAGTAATGTTGTCATAGCATCAGTGGATACAGACGGCACCGATGGACCTGGTGGACTGAGAATAATGGGGGCGCCTAAATGCCTTGCTGGGGGAATTGTCGATGGATATACTGCAGATGAAGCTGAAGTACAAGGTATCAATATCCAGACAGCTCTTAAGGAGCACAATGTAAGTGAGGTATTATGGAGGATGGGATGCGGCATTTCAAGTGAACAAAATATCAGCCTTAATGATTTGACTGCTATTCTCATTGGAACAGATAACATCTGATCCCGGTATTGATATGTCCGAGTATGAATATCGGAATCCGATTAGGCTGTATGCTTTTTCTTAAAGATGACCATGAATGTATACAAAGGTGTGACCCAAAGGGCTTCCTTATGTTTTTTTCTCGGCAAGCCTCATCTATCTTTATTGCAGCTTTACATCCAAACAGATATTATTATATTATATGATCTGTTATTGGAGGAAAATTATGTGAGAGTGCTTATTGTTGAAGACGAAGCGGAGCTAGCTAAGGCAATAGCACGAGGGTTGAAGCCTCTTGGCTATGCAGTTGACATTGCGTTTGATGCACTTGACGGAGAGCAGATGGCTACGGCAGTAAATTATGACCTGATTATTCTGGACCTGAATCTGCCCGGAAAGGATGGTATTGAGGTTTGCAGATATATCAGGGATAATGGCTGTTCAGCGGCAGTATTAATGCTTACGGCAAGAAACAAGGTATCAGACAGGACGCTGGGGTTGGATAGCGGTGCGGACGATTATCTGGCAAAGCCTTTCGCCTTTGATGAATTGCGGGCAAGGATACAGGCCCTTTTGCGGCGCGCCTTTGGCCACAGGAACCCTGTCCTGACCATAGGCAGTTTGATTGTCAATCCTTCAACGCGTACTGTTTCATACCAGAATAACTGCATTAACCTCACAGCAAGGGAGTTCGACATACTGGAGTATTTCGCATGCAGGTATCCTGCAGTCATATCAACTGAAGAAATTCTAGAACATGTCTGGAACGACGAGGTGGACCCATTTTCAAATGTTGTCAGGGTGCACCTTGCTAATTTGAGACGCAAACTGAAGAATGGCTCCGGTGAACCACTGATCGAAACTATCATAGGAAAGGGATATAGATTATGCGAGCGCTGATTGTAAAAAAGCTTGACTTAAAAGTAAAGATTGCGCTTGTTTACAGCGTTGTCCTGCTTCTCATGGGAGTCGCCGTTGTTATGTTTTTAAGCCTTGCTTTACAGCAAAGCATGAAAAATCAACCTGTTACGCAGGTTACGACAACTGCTTTATATTCGGTGATGATAAAAGGCGGGGATTCCGATACCATCGTAACGTATGAGGTTCCTTTGCAGCGTACTCAAGCACCTGCGGAATACACCATCAGCGGCGAGCAATTTAATTCTCTTGTATCTTCGGAAATATTCAGAAGACTTTTGAAATATTCAGCCATTGCAATATTTATTCTGCTTATCAGTACTTTTTTCTTAAGCTATAATCTGTCGAAGCGGCTTCTTAAGCCTTTGACCTCAATGGCAAGAGTAACCCGCCGCATAACAACAGGGAATCTTGACCTGCGCCTTGACATTCCTGAAAGCGACGATGAGCTCAAGGAGCTTTCCATGTCCTTCAATGCTACGATGGACGGTCTGCAAAGAGCTTTCAACGATCTTGAGCGCTTCAATGCCTATACGTCCCATGAATTGAAAAATGCTCTGGCAGTAATGAAAACCAGGCTCGAGGTGGATTACAGGGAAGGAGACTGCAGGGAAACCGTCGGTTTTGCGATATCACAGGTGAATCGGATAACAAAAACCTTAAATGATATTCTAGCTATATCCTCCACCGGCATCAATGACGCAAGCGAGCCTGTCGATCTTGCAATGGCTGCGGCACAGGTGGTTGATGAATACCGGGCGACGGGAAGGGAATTTTCTCTGCAGATTCCCGAAGAGGGGGTTCTGCCTGTCAGGGGCAGAGAGATATGGTTTCAGAGAGTTATTGCCAATCTGGTGGATAATGCGGTCAAACATACCGAAGAGGGATGCTCCATAAGTGTATCGGTGAAACAGGATCATGAAGCTGTAATAGTATCAGTGTCAGACTCGGGAAGCGGTATCGGTTGCAACGAACGCGAGCTGATATGGGAACCTTATTTCAGTATGGCCTCTAAATCAGACAATGGATGCGGTCTTGGACTGGCCATGGTAAAGCATATTGTAGATATATGCGGAGGCCATGCATGGGTCGACAGCAAGCAGGGCCAGGGCAGCACTTTCTATATTTCGCTGCCCGTAATGGAAACCTTGGAGAAATAAGGAATGAATAGTTCCCTACAAAGGTTTTTTAACCCCTTGTTAACAATTCATTAATTAATTTTTTATGCTATCTTTACGCCTGTTTTTGTAAGATGTTCCTGAGAATTGCATGAGTAATTTTAAAGGAGCATTGAATGATAGGGCGGGCATCTGAAGGTAAAATCGGAATCTATGACAAAAAGGCGGCGGTATTTTTCCTTGCGCCCAGCATAAGCGGGTTTCTTATATTTTTTCTGGCGCCTTTTATAGGCGGAACTTACTACTCGCTGGTTGACAGCCCGGTTGCAGGAAGGTTTGTCGGTTTTGCAAATTATATCGGACTTCTTAAAAACCCAATCTTTCTAAAGGCTGCAGTAAATACTCTCGTGTTTACCGGTATAAGCGTGCCGCTGAATATTGCGTTCTCGCTGTCTCTTGCAAATTTGCTGAATAAGGAGGTGTTCGGCAGGAATATCTTGAGGATGGCCTTTATCGTTCCGCTGGTTGTTCCTGTAGCTTCCGTCGTATTGGTATGGCAGGTTATTTTCGATATGAAAGGCTCGCTGAACGGAATGCTTTTTCTATTCGGAAGCAGTGGAACCGATTGGATGAAAACCGATTGGGCGAGAGTTATCGTCGTTATAATGTATTTATGGAAAAATACAGGCTACAATATGGTGATTCTTCTGGCCGGACTGCAGAATATCCCTTTGGAATATTACGAATCAGCCGATATCGATGGTGCGGGCCCATGGCGTAAATTCATGAGTATAACGTTCACCTATCTCACTCCGACAATGTTTTTCGTATTTGTAATGTCAATAATAAACTCGTTTAAGGTTTTCCGGGAGACCTACCTGATTGCAGGCTCTTATCCCCAGGACGGCATATACATGCTGCAGCACTATATGAACAATATGTTCATGTCGCTGGATTACCAAAAGCTCACAGCTGCGGCGTTTTTGACTGCTGTGGTCATATATCTGCTTATATTGCTGCTTTTCAAGGTCGAGCGAAGGATCAGCGACAGTATAAGTTAGTGTCAAAAAGGAAAAGAAAGCCTGGGAGGAGGGAAGATGTGAAAAAACAAATTAACCGAGTAATCGGTAAAACGGGGCTTACTGCTATACTGGTACTTCTTGCGCTGCTTTTTATAGCTCCTTTGCTGCTTACAGTCACAAACTCGTTTATGAGCGAGTTTGAAATTTACTCCAAATACAGTATGGTCGGCTCTCGAGCTGCACCCGGCATGGCCGGCGGAGCACCTGTTTTTGCGAAGCTGAGACTGATTCCCGATAAGGTCACTCTCAGGCAGTACTATACTGTTCTTGTTAAGAAGCCCTCGTACCTTTATATGTTCTGGAACTCAATGATATTGGTCCTTCCAATCGTGATCGGTCAGCTTATAGTGTCGTCCATGGCGGCCTATGCATTTGCCAAAATTAATTTCAGGGGGCGGGAAAAGCTGTTCTACCTGTATATCGTCGTGATGCTGATGCCCTTTCAGGTAACACTGGTTCCAAACTATCTGGTAGCTGAAAAATTGGGGCTTACAGGCAGCATACTTTCCATTATCCTGCCCGGGATTTTCAACACCTTTGGTGTATTCCTGCTTCGGCAGTTCATGGTTTACATACCGGATGCGTACGCTGAAGCCGCAAGGGTGGAAGGTGCTGGACAATGGACCGTTTTTACCCGAATAGCGCTCCCGATGACAAAGACTGGGCTTGCCGCGCTGACGATTCTTGTATTCATAGATAACTGGAATATGGTGGAGCAGCCTCTTATATTTCTTCAGGACATGGCAAAACAGCCTCTCTCCATATTTCTTGCAGATATAAACACAGGTGAAAGAGGCATAGCATTTGCTGCATCGGTGGTTTATATGATTCCGATGCTTCTGGCTTTTATGTATGGGGAGGAATTCTTGGTGGAGGGGATTCAGTTAAGCGGTATAAAGGGCTGAAGCTTGCCGAATTTAGCGGAAAGGAGTTGAGGATTTTGCAGCCGGAAACATGCAATACGGATACGATAACACGGAATAAACATTCAAACAGGAAAAGGGTTATTGGCAGGACAGCCGCGGTTTTTATAGTTATAATGCTGCTTCTGACCTTCTTTTCAAACACGCTCAATATTTATCTGTCACCCAGGGTGACATGGAAAAATCCTGAAAGCAGCCCGCTCGTGAAGGAAATAAACGGGACGGGCAGGGTACGCGCTAAAACGGCCTTGGACAGGTATACTGTATCGAATATGAAGGTGCTCCATGTGGCGGTGAAGGTCGGAGAAACTGTGGAAAAGGGACAGTTGCTGCTTTCTCTGGACACCTCGGAGGTTGAGGAGCAGCTGGCAAATGAAAGAACAATATGGGAGCAGAAAAAGCTGAATGTGGAAAAATACGAAGACGCCGCTTCAGTTGAAGGTATGCGAAGCTATGACAACTCAATTGAAGCTGCCCGGCTTAAGCTGGAAGAGGCGGAAAAAGTACTTGAAAACATTAAGGAATTATATGAATTGGGAGCCGAAACAGCGGTAAATGTGAAAAAAGCTGAGAATGATTTTAAGAATGCACAATTGGACTATCAAAAGTCCCTGGACAATAAAGCACTAGCCGCAAGAAATAACGGGAGGGATCTGCAGAATGCCCGGTTCGAGCTTGATATTCAGGAGCGGAGGCTTAAGGAACTGGAAAAGGAAATTGAGCTCGCGTATGTAACCGCTCCTGCAGATGGAACCATAATTGAGCTGAATTTTCCGGCGGGAACAATTGCAAACAGCTCCAAACCCTTGTTCAAACTGGCGGATACGGCACAGGGCTTTGAGTTTTGCGCCCGTGTCGATATTGACGCTGCAAACCTGCTGTCACCTGGCGAGACTGCGGAGGTATCTATTGACAGCCATGAAGGGTATTACCTTGAGGGTACAATAAACGCTATTACAGACAGTCAGGAAGAAATGGGTGTTAAAAAGGATGTGATCATAGCAATTCCACCTGAAAACCTGATAGGGGGAGAAAGCGGATCAGTGGTGATAAAAAAGCGGACAAAAGCTTATGATGTCCTTGTTTCAAACTCAGCGATAGGTCAGGACATGTCCGGCTATTTCGTCTATGTGCTTAACGAGAAGGAGGGACCTTTAGGCAGTGAGCTTTATGTACAAAAGGTCAAGGTTTCCGCAGGTGATTCCGACTATTCGAAGACAGCTATTTTAAGCGGACTCAGTTCATACGACAAAGTCATAACAGGCAGCGATAAACAGCTTTCAGACGGTATGAGGGTGACTGTCGAAGAGAGCTGATGCGGTATTTTCGGTTGGGACCGGAAGTCATAGTGAAGGGAGGAGATGTGTTGAAAACGGGATACAGAGTATTGGCCTTGCTGTTCAGTGGTGTTTTTATTCTGTTGGCCTGTGTGACAATACCGAGGTCTCTCTCCGAAAAGGTTATGGCTCTTCATGGCATTAATGGCTTTAATAAGGCTGAGGTCACTATGAAAAGAAATAATGAGCCCCGGAGCAAATCCTGGCTCGCGCCGGGCGACATAAGGAAGCTGGTTGACAGTCTCAGTGCAAACGAGTACAGCTATATCGCCCGACCTGCGGCTTCAACGGCTCAGGTGATTACAGAAGGAAAATCCGGTGTTGTCTCAAAGATAGCGGGTACGAATTTTATGCTACCGATGTTTTTGCGGATGAATCTGATATACGGCAGCTTTTTCACCGAAACCGCCGAGAAGGAGGGCGCTTATGTTGCAGTTGTCGATGACAGGCTTACATGGAATGCTTTCAGGACTGATAACGTGGTCGGAAAATATTTGGAGCTCTTCGGCAGGAAATTTAAAATAGTCGGAGTTGTAAAAAGAGATGCTTCCATCCTAAGCATTCTGACTGACGATGGCTTACCGGAAGTATTTATACCCGGGAGCATACTTTTTGAACTAAATAGTACAGCGGAAATCACATCATTTCAAGTAAGAACAGAAGACAACAGCACTCTGGACAGGAACAGGTTTCTGATATCGGAGGCTTTGCAGGAAGCGGGCAAAAATCCTTCCGATTACGACATTACGGACTATAATATAGCACGGGCACTGCTGGAGCAAAAGACGGACATTATTGTATTTTTGCTGGGCTGTGTCATACTGCTGATCCTTCTGATATGGTTAAAGGATACTGTAAAAGAAACGATATGCATTCTGCGCCAGGATTGCAGAAATGATTACCTGATGAATTCAATAAAAAAGAATGCCGCAATGATGGGTGTTTCAGCCGTAAAGACAATTTGTTCTACTTCTTCAATGTTAATAGTCGGGTCAGTAATTCGTTTCGATTTATTTATCTCTCCCCGTTATATTCCCGAGGAACTGATAGATACATCATTTTATTCTGAGCTTATAAAAAGAAATATCCGGGCAGGTATTGAAAGCCAGGGTTTTATAGCAGAAACCGGACGGATGCTTTTAAATGGAACATATATGCTTACCGGTTGGCCCCTCCTTATTATGACAGGAGCCGGTTTACTGCTGGTATACAATGGATTTGTCAGACTGAGGCTGCTCGATATGGAAGCGCACAGGCTTTCGCTGGCCTGTGGCCTGTTCATGCTGTTTTCCCTGATTGTACTGGCGCTGACCGAAAGAGCAGCCGGACTGCCGATCGGCCTGAGAAACGGTAACCTGCTGGTGGTGTGGGCTTTTATTTATATAAATATATTGTATTCTCATTTTATGAAAAAGAAAGGAAAGAATAAAAATGAATAGGAAATTGATTTGCATGATAACGGCTGTAATACTGACAGTCAGCGTATGCGGCTGTCAAAGAGGAGTGACGGATGCATCCGGCTCTTCAACTGCTAAAGATCTGACGTCTGTTTCAAATGAAACAGGGCTGTTATATGACGAAAGGGAAATCGGAAGCAACGCAGGTCTGAAATCACCCGGTAACGCCCGGATTGACTCAAAAAACAGACTCGTCGTTTATGACAATGGCAATCCTGGGATATTTGTTGTGCTTGATGAGGATGGGAAACCGCAAAGTGAGATTTCATGCGCTTTGACCGGATGGCTGACAACCTTTGATCTGGATTCACAGGATAATATCTATGCGGTAGTCAGTGAATCTCTTTCAGAGGATGAAATAAGCCAGAAGGTATGCGCAATTGATTCCTCCGGCAGGGTGACCAACGCCTTCGAGCTGGGGAAATACAAGTCCGACGGGGAACTCGGAAACATGCCGGTTGTATTGGATATGGCGTTGGGCTCGAATGGAAATTTTTATCTTGCCACATTGAATGGTATTATGGTCCTTGACGGCACAGGCAAAATGGTGAGAAAGATCGCGAATCAAGCAATGTACACCATAGATACAGACGCAGACAACAATATAATCGTAATATGTTTTGATAAAGGAG
>JAEYON010000149.1 GCA_023411645.1 Bacillota bacterium
TGTTGCCAATAATATCTTTAAAATTGTTCTTAGCAACATACCCCCTACTGAGGCTCTGCTTTCGAATTTTGCCCTCCATAATCTGTATTTCATGCGCACCCTGTAAACTTAACACAACACCCTCCGCAACGCCATTGACCACTACAGGAACACAACTCATCGCAAGAAAACTGTCGCGATATTCCACCACCTTGCGTAAGAAAGCTATACCGGTCAGGGCTGACTCAATCGCTTCACGAAAGGGTAATATGGTGGTATAATGGATACCCTTGACTACAGGTTTTTCAAATCTCAGAATTTCTTTAGCGATGGCGTTAATATGTGTGACTTCACCGTTGCTGTTGATATAGATAAGGCCGGAGGGGGCACAGTTGAAGATGGCCATGATGGTCTGTATATTCGATTCTTGCTGATACAGGACGGCCAGTGTATGGCGTGCATCTTCAATCGCGCTTTCTATGGCGTGAGGATCGGTCATGATCGGCACGCTTTTAAGTCCATATTTCTGCGCAAAAGTCTGGGCGGAGTCGCCGCCTATGATAACCTCAATCCCTTCCGCTTTCAGCTGAGGAATGGTCTGATCAAAACGTGAAAAATCGTCTATCTGAACACGCTTTATGCCCTGCCCTAGGTACTGCTCAATACGCAGCGCGGCATGTATGCCCTGCTTAAAACTGACAATGGCTATGTGTTTTGAAATTTTAGAAGCGATCTCGATCGCCTGAGCAAAGTCGCCGAAGCGATATTCGACTGCCACTACCGGGATACTAAGAAAGGTTCGCAGATAATTAGCGATACCGCCGCGACTGATAATGATTTGAATACCCTGACGCACAAGTTCTTCGGCCGCTTTCCTGGCAGAGACATGCTCTGCAAAGCATATTTTGATATTAAGGCCAAGACGCTCGGTGATGCGTTCGGCTTCAAGGACAGTCGCCCTGTTTGTAAACAGCATGCCAATAAATTCATCCATAAAAACCTCCTACTGCTGCCTGTGTCTTAGTCAACAGACACTAAGCGGTGTTCTGCGTGTTTCAAATGTAAACATTACGTTTCTAATTGTAACACATTTTGCACATCATTGACAAGCTTATCGAATATATGCCAAAAAAAGCGGCCACGACAGGGGTACTCTGTCGTTTGGCACAGTTGGCATATTATTTGCATTATAACAAAAGTGAGTGGCATCATCTTTTATGTAACAATCTGTGAAAGAAATTGAAAAAGGAGTAACACTGATGAAAACAACGAAAATTACCGCTCTGGTTTTAGCAATGGTTACCACTATTCTATTCGTTGCCGGTTGCGGCGCAACATCCTCAGCAGTCCCAGTTTCTTCAGAGCCCGCCATTGCTTCCGAATCTGTAGCCGTTTCCTCCGAAACCGATCCGTACGCCGACTATCCTTCAAAGCCAATTACCTATATTGTAACGGCAGCCGCAGGCGGCGGCCTTGACGTCTGTGCCAGAATGTTGACACCTTATCTTCAACAGGCACTTGGCGGAAATTCGGTGGTCATTAATGTTACCAACGTAACCGGTGGGGCGAACTGGGTAGGCTGGACTGAAATGATGAATGCAGCGCCTGACGGCTACACGTTATCGAGCGTACATACGCCTCAGGTATTCTCATATTTAAATAAATCGCTGAAAAACCAGAATACGCTCGATAGCTTTAATCTGTTGTGCAACACCGTGACGGACTATTGTCTTATTGCTGTGCGCGCCGACGACAAGCGTTTTGAAGGCATAAACGACCTTAAAAGCTTTGCCGAATATATTAAGTCAAATCCCAATGAGGAATTTTTGGCGGCGCTGACCTCGAAGGGCGGCGCAGATGAGTTAGTTATGCTTGATTTTAATGCGCTAAACGGAATAACTAATATCACCGGCGTTAACCACAGTAAGGGTATCTCGGAGGCAAAGGCGGCATTTCTCGGAAAGCACGTCGACCTCTACTATGGCAAGGTTGGCGATACGCTTGCCGGTTATAAAGATGGAACAATCAAAGTACTCGGTATCATGAGCGGAAAACGCTCCGAGCTGATGCCTGATATCGCCACTGCCACCGAGCAGGGGTATGACATAATAAACGGTTCTTCCCGCGGCATTGTCGCCCAGCCTGGCATGGACCCCAAACTTAAAGCCAAGCTTATTACCGCGCTCAAAGAGGCCCAGTCTGACCCGGCATATCTCAAAGCAATGGCGGAAGCCGGCTACGAAGTGGATTATATGGATGGCGAAGTTTATGAGGAATATATGAAGAGAATGGAAGAGGTCACCATAAAATATGCCGAACAGCTTGGCTACAACTAAGCAATGAGTTTCCCTTTCCGTATCCGGGCGGGACGCAGTTTTGCACCCGCCTGAATACGGGCGCTGTAACTGATTGAAAGGATGAAGCTTCTTGAAAAAAACAATGCACCACGACATCTATATCGGGGGAATCCTGTTGGCATTGTCGACCTTCTTTTTGGTGTTGACCGGCAGTTTTCCGAAGCAATCAGCATATTTTCCACGCTTTTTTACTTGCCTCTTAATTGTGCTTTCGGCTGTAATTATATGGGAAGGCATTAGAAAAACTGCAAAGTTGCACAAAGGCATGACAGCGGAATCGGGAGAAAACCCGATAACGCTCCGCGAGATTGCGCTGCCAATGAGCGGCTTCGCTATGATTGTGTTCTATGTTGCCGCTATTCCAATTATTGGATTTTTTGTTGCAACAGGAATATTTCTTCTCACAAGCATGTGGCTACTTAAAATTCGTAGTATCTTAATGATACTGCTTTCCACTGTCGGTGTTGAAGCGTTTATTTATTTCCTGTTTATTGTACAGCTAAAACTCAGCATGCCGTCGGGCCTATTGATATAAAGGGAGACAAACAGCTATGCTAAACAGTTTTATATCGACTTTACCCCAAATCGCTTCGCAACTATTCACCGCCGACGTTCTGCTGGCACTACTGATTGGCGTTGTTGGCGGTATGGTTATCGGAGCGTTGCCGGGCTTAAGCGCCACTATGGGTATTGCCCTTATGATTCCATTTACTTATGGTATGACGCCGATTGCCTCTATCGCGATGCTGATGTCTATTTATACTTCTGCTATCACCGGTGGGTCAATTTCTGCAATCCTTATCCACACGCCCGGAACGCCATCTTCAGCGGCAACGGCGATAGATGGCTACCAGCTGACACTTCAGGGCAAGGGCCTGCAAGCGCTTGGAGTGGCGATTATCTCATCCACTATTGGCGGACTTATCAGCGCCGTGGCACTACTGTTTCTTTCGCCTCTGCTGGCGTCGGTGTCGCTTAAATTCGGCGCGCCGGAATATTTTTTACTGGCGTGTTTTGGTCTCAGCCTAATTGCCAGCCTCGCCTCAGATTCCCCTGTAAAGGGATTTGCAGCTGGTTTCTTCGGTCTGATTATATGTACCATCGGAATAGACAACGACTCGGCATTTCCGCGCTTTACTTTTAATTCGTTGCATCTTATGGGTGGTATTCCGGCTGTGCCTGCACTTATCGGCTTGTTTTCTATTCCGCAAGTATTCAATTTAATCTCCAAAGCAATCGAGATTTCGAAATCAAACGAGAAGGCCATTGTTGGAGAGATAAAGGGCAGTATTCTGCCGCCGTGGGAGGAGTTGAAACCTCTGATACCTACTGTGCTGCGCTCCGCTATTTTGGGTATCGGTGTCGGTATATTGCCCGGAGCAGGTGGTGATATTGGCTCTTGGGTAGGATATAACGAAGCCAAGCGCTTCTCCAAGCACAAAGAACTTTTTGGAAAAGGCTCGTTTGAAGGGGTGTGCGCTTCTGAGACCGCTAATAACGCCGTGACGGGTGGCGCCATGATACCGATGCTGACTCTTGGTATTCCGGGTAGCGCTGCGGCAGCAGTTATTATGGGCGGTTTGATGGTTCAGGGTATGACGCCCGGCGCTGAGCTGTTTACGGAAAAGGCTACCGTCACCTATACCATCATCTTTGGTTTTATACTGGCAAACTTATTTATGGGTATTGTGGGATTAATTATCTCCCGATATGTGGTTGGTGTTACCAAGGTGCCGCCCGGAGTGCTTTGCCCCATTATCGTCGTTTTGTCAGTGGTGGGGTCGTATGCCATTTCACAAACTATGTATAATGTAGTGATCATGGTTGTGTTTGGATTTATTGGTTATTTTATGCGGCGCGCAAAGTTCCCGGCTTCGGCCACAGTGTTGGGCATGCTACTTGGCTCTATGGCTGAAACCGGTATGCGACAGTCGATAGTCATGGCTAAAGGACATCTGCTGCAATATTATCTGACACGCCCACTTTGTTTGGCGCTGATTGCACTAATTATTATTGGCGTTATGCTGCCCGTCGCTATGGAAAAGCAAAAGCAAAAAAAGCAGCTAATCGTAAACGGGGGGAAATAATATGCCAACAGGCAACAGAATCTATTTGCAGCGTGAGCTACCGGCACCTGAGTTGGTTAAGGCATTCAGCGTCGTACCGGCTTCCAACATCGGCGACGTTATGGGTCGCTCCTGTGGTATGAACCCTCGAATCCGCCTCATGAGCCGGCCCAAGGCTCAAATTACTTCTGGCGTAGCGCTCACGGTCAAAACCTGTGCAGGCGATAACTTGATGTTGCATGCCGCACTTAACATGGCACAAGAAGGCGACTTTCTGGTTGTTGCCAACGAGGGCGGCAGCGCCCGTTCGCTGATAGGCGAGGTTATGATGGCTTATCTATACTACTTTAAAAAGATATCCGGCATCGTAATTGACGGCCCAATACGCGATATTGATGAGATAGGCAAATGGGACTTCCCGGTTTATGCGACCGGAACTAATCCAGGAGGCCCTTATAAGCAGGGCCCCGGAGAAATTAATGTTCCGATTGCATGCGGAGATATTTCGGTGAACCCCGGTGACATCATTGTCGCGGACCCTGATGGTATTATTTGTATTCCTAGAAAGGATGCAGCTGCAATCCTAGAGGACGCCAAAAAATTTCAGGCAGCCGACGAAGCGAAACTAAAGGCCGCAAAAGACGGCACGGCAAACCGCGCGTGGGTGGATCAGCTGCTTCGAGAGAAGAATGTCGAAATGATTGACGCAGTTTATCGCCCGTAAACTTCCTTGTTTTAAGATATGAGCTCCGATGTGTTTGATGACTTTGCAGTATGAGTATAAGAGACGGCTTAGCAATTATTCGAAGTGCGCATCGGTATTATAAAAGCACAAGTTTCCGACCCATGTAC
>JAEYON010000157.1 GCA_023411645.1 Bacillota bacterium
TGTTGCAGGTCATTGGGCGGAAGAGGGCATTGCCTTTGTGGTAAGCCGCGAACTGTTCAACGGCACCTCAGCCACCACCTTCAGCCCCAACACAGCCATGACACGGGGCATGTTCGTCACCGTACTGGGTCGGCTGGCAAAGGCCGATGTAAGCGGCTACACCGCCAGCAGCTTCACCGATGTAAGCACCGATGCTTACTACATGGGCTACATCCAGTGGGCAAGTGAAAACGGCATGATCAACGGCATGGGCAACGGAGCCTTTGCTCCCGATCAGTCCATCACCCGTGAGCAGATGGCGGCCATCCTGCAAAACTATGCCAAGGTCATGGGATTTGACCTCCCCAAGGTTCATGAAGAAAACACCTTTGCAGACAGTGCCGATATCAGCTCCTATGCCCTGGATGCTGCGCAGCAAATGCAGACGGCAGGCGTGATCACCGGCAAGAGCGGCAATCTCTTTGACCCACAGGGCCAAGCCACCCGCGCCGAGGTTGCAACAATCCTGTGGCGTTTGGTGAAGCTGCTGGACGCTTAGGGCCGACCGGAAATCATTCATTATCAGGATATCGTAAGACGCAGATGCCCTGAAACCGTCTGGCTGCATAAAAAACACGAAAGGTGCTCCCGTACAAAAGGGGCTCTATGTCAAATGTTGTGGTAGAGCTCAAGTAAAATAAAATATTGATATATTTTCCGAACCGTCGAAATCAAAATCGACGGTTCATTTTCTGAAAAGATAATAAACTTCTAGCAAAAGGCATCTGCACTAAAAACTGGGCATGCGAGAATAAGCTGTGCAGAATCCGGCCCTGATTTAGCTCAAATAACCTCTACGCAGACATCATATGTAGAATTCTGTTGCGGAACCTAACAAAGTTGCGTACCCCATAACAATTTCGCTTAAGAACCTTGATTTTGTTATTGCAACCTTCAGTGAAGCCATTCGTGTAACCTAGACTAAAAAGCCGGAGAATGGAAGCGCATTCTGCACTCCGATTCTCCGGCTCTTTAACTGAACGTTGGTTTAAGATGTTGAAATTTACAGAAATATAGTTTTTGTGAGTTATATCTTATAAGAACGCGAGTTTCGACTTGAATTTTCCCCATATCTGTGATAACATATATTAAGTATTGCAAAGGAGGTCTTTCATCTATGATTAGTCGAGAATTATATATGAGCCGCATCCGTCCTTTTATCGGAAATGAGCTTATTAAGGTTTTAACCGGCATCCGCCGCAGCGGAAAGTCCGTTATGCTGGATTTGGTTCAGCGAGAGCTGGTCTCCTCAGGTGTAAATGAAAATCAGTTTATTTCCATCAACTTTGAAAATATGAGCAACACACATCTTTGTTTTGCCGAGGCACTACATGAGGAGGTCACTCGGCGGGTAAATGACATCTCTGGGAGGGCATATCTTTTTTTTGATGAGATTCAGGAAGTCGTGGGCTGGGAAAAGTGTATCAATTCCTTTCGTGTTGAATTTGATTGTGATATCTATATCACCGGTTCAAATGCCAAGCTGCTTTCCGGAGAATTAGCAACTTATCTTGCTGGAAGATATGTGGAATTTGTGATTTATCCTTTTTCTTTTGGAGAATTCTCGGAGTTGTATCATACCGTTTTTCCTGACTCCGATTCGAGAGCGATGTTTACCCGGTATCTGACCGATGGCGGGATGCCGTACTTGAGCAACCTCCGTTACGCCGAGCAGCCGAGCCGCCAGTATCTGCAAGACCTCTATAACTCCGTTGTCCTTAAAGATATCGTAAAACGCAACAGCATCAGGGACGTTGATCTGCTGGAGCGTATCATCGCTTACATTACAGCTAATGTCGGGACGACTTTTTCCGCTACGGCAATTTCTAAATACCTCAAAAGCGAGGGACGCACTGTAGCGCCGGAGACCATCCTCAATTACATCAAGGCTTGCGAGGATGCTTTTCTGTTCTATCGTGTCCGCAGACAGGATTTGCAGGGTAAGAAGATTCTCACTGTCAACGAAAAATACTATTTTGCTGACCACGGAATCAGAGAGGCTGTTTTCGGCGGGAATATGAAGGATATTAATCTAATTTTTGAGAACATCGTGTATATGGAACTCCTGCGGCGAGGGTACAAGGTCACCGTTGGGAAGGCAGGAGAAAAAGAGATCGATTTTATTGCTGAAAAGCAAACACAAAAGCTCTACGTTCAGGTGGCTTATCTGCTTGCATCCGAGGAAACGATCCAGCGTGAATTCGGAGCATATGATACGGTCCGGGACAACTTTCCTAAGTATGTTGTGTCGTATGATGAATTCGACATGAGCAGGGATGGCCTGAAGCATATGAATATCCGTGAGTTCCTGTTGTCTGAGCAATGGAGTTGAGCCTCAGCTTTTGATGAGAATTTCCAACAAACAAGTGCCTGTCATGGTTTGCTGCCATGTATGGGACACTATAACGGCTGATATTTTGGTGCTGAAAGCTTACTGCAATACAATACTTACTAAGCGGTAAACAGGAATTTATAAGGAGAATAAACACAATCATGAATATAAAAACAGTTAAGACCAATGGCACGGAAATAGCAGTTGTAAACAGCGATAATGTTTGTATCTCAGATGGACAATCCGCACTGGACTTCATGATGTCTGTGAGTTATGAAACCGGGTGCCATTCCATAGTAGTAAACAAAGACGCTTTTGTTAAGGAATTCTTTGTTTTAAGCACACAGATTGCAGGTGAAATTTTACAGAAATTTATCAATTATCATTTCAAGCTTGCGATTGTCGGCGACTTTTCAGCCTATACAAGTAAACCTCTCAAAGACTTTATATATGAAAGCAATGCCGGAAAAGATATCTTCTTTGTATCTTCCGAAAATGACGCTATTGAGAAACTGAGTAAAGTATAAATTCCAATTTATAAATCAAATTACAGCGACATGGAACCAAAAACCATGCCGCTTTTTTGTTCTCTTTCAGTAAAGGCTTCAATAATTTCCTGATGCTTCTGAGATGGTCGGACAGAAGCAGCCGCATTGGTATAATATCAATCGGCGTCTATCAGCTTGAGCGTACGGCATGAGCTAATATTCCGAGCTTAACAAGAAATCCACTATATGCATTGTTTTGATTCCCTGATAATTCCCGCCCGCAAATTCATCTGCTCGCAGTACATACTTGGGATAATTGTCGGCGATAGCGAGCAGTCTGCCATACTCCCGTTGCTCTGTTTCTTCTTTTTCAATCTGCTGGGTAATCTGAATATAGAGCTTATTTTCCTGTCGGGTCGCAACAAAATCAATCTCGGCATTCCCGATTTTGCCGATGCAGACCTCATAACCACGCCGCAGTAATTCCAAGTAAACTATGTTTTCAAGCATTGCAGCAACGCTATCCGGCGTGTAGCCCAGAATGCTGTAACGGAAGGCCGAATCGCTTAAATAGAATTTCTCCTGCGTCTTTAAAATCTCTTTGCCCTGAATATCGTAACGGGAGCAGCGATGCAGAATATAAGCATTTTCAAGTTTAGCAAGGTAAGTATATACAGTTTCATTATCAATAGTACGGTTTTGACTCTTAAGATAATTTGATATTGAAGCTGCGGAAAAGGTACGTCCGACATTATCAAAAGCAAATTTAACGATACGCTCCAGTTGGTCAACCTTGTGGATCTGATTGTGCTTAACAATATCTGTGAAAATCGTTGAGTTATAAATATCTCTTACAATCGGGTATGCCTCGTCCGGTGTGTACGGTTGCAGATGGACGGAAGGAAACCCGCCTAAGCGGAGATAGCGTGCAAATTCGCTGTGGAGGTTTTGAGCCAAGCCAGTTATCACTAACGACATGACCATGAGCACAATAAGTACTAAAGATAGAGCCTTTTTCATTTAAGTTTCCTCCGTTTCATTTTTTGACTATTTCTGTTTTAGCCGCGGCAAGCTAATAAAAAGTAATGCCCCATTACTTTTTATTAACTGTAGAGCCGCACGATTAATCCGCGACCTTTTTGTTTGCTCTTCATTTCACTTGGGTATAATAAATTTGGAGGTCAATATGAATAAACTTTTTTTCACTCTATTAATCGCTATTATATTGCTTGCAGGCTGCGGACTAAAGAATGAAAACATCGTCTTTTCTGCTACCATTGAAAGTATCCATGATAACAGTATCATGGTGACTACCTCTGACGACTTAAGCTTTGATAAAGCCAGCGTTGACTTTGATAAAAAGCTAAAAATTCCGTTTACCCCTGCAGTGGGACAAACGGTTGAAATTGAAGCTCTTCCAGAGATTCGGGAGAGCTATCCTGTACAGATTACGGCGGTGAAAATAAGCTTGAAGGATGAAAGCAAAAAAGCTGAGTACAAGAAGATTACTCCCAACGAAGCCATTGAAATGATGAGCGAGGATGTAATAATCCTTGACGTACGCACCAAGGCTGAGTTTGATGAGGGGCATATCCCAAATGCCGTGCTGCTCCCCGATGCCGATATAACACAAAGGGCTGAGGAAGCGCTGCCAGACAAGGATCAGACCATTCTCGTTTATTGCCGCAGCGGCCGGCGCAGTGCGTTAGCGGCAAAAGACCTGATTCAGTTAGGCTACACGAGCGTTTACGATTTTGGCGGTATCCTCGACTGGCCCGGTGAGGTTGTGAAATAATAGACCAGATCGCATTGCTCCTTGATCTTCATTTCGCTGAAATAGAGATTTTCCATTGGGATCCATTCATTAATGAATCTTTTGTGCATAAATGCACCGTTTCTTTTAAGGATCCTGGAGCTTTGATCTTTTTCATCAATCTCAAGAAAGATCTTCAGGTCATAATAGCCTGCCAAAGTTGGGTGCATGCTGTAAGACCCCTCAATAATATTCAATCTTTTGGGGGTAACCGTAACATGCTCCCCAAAATTCATCTGTTGACAGTCATATACCCGATATTGGAACGCTCCGCCATGGAGCAAATTAGACAGAACCTCTTCCTTAAACCGGACATAATCCACATTCCCGCCAACCTCTTTCAACCGTTCTTTTGTCTTTAACTCAGGCCTCAGAAAAAAATCGTCCATATGAAAGACATTGCAGTCATATACGCTTCGAATCAACGATGCAAGAGTGCTTTTCCCGGCGCCGCTGTTCCCTTCGACGGCTACCTTGACCGATTCCATTTCACTTAACAACTGGTCGATTTTTCGGAACACATCAAAATAGTGCATATATTCAGATTTAATAATACGATATGCTGGCGAATAAGCCTGTCTATAGGGCTCGCTGTGGCTTACAGCCGGATATCCCATGCTTTTGTAATCTGCTAAATATGCATCCACATCCTCGGCCGGGTATGGCAGTTCCTTATCTATGCAGCATTGCCGAAATACAGTCAATTTGTCTTCAAAGCTGTCAATGCTGCCGAGCACTGAAGTTGCTGTACTGACAAACATCTGATTTACAGTCTCCAAACTGATATCAGAATCTATCAGCTTCTTTAAATGCAGTCTGCAAAGGCCGTTTGCAATCTCTTCAAAAGGAACAAGACCTTGAGCGTCATGATCATGTTTGCTCAAAGTCTCGAACTCCTCTATGAGACGATCTATGCTATCTTTTTCATTTGTAATCAGGTGTCCTCCTGCAAACTCATTTTGGTAAATCAGCTTGACCATATCTCGTATCTGCATTGCGGGATATCTTTCAAAGTGCCGCAGGAGCAACTTTCTTAACTCTTTTTTATCAGTCATCTTCAATAATTCTACCTTTTTTTAGCGCAAACACTATGACAGGGATAATAATTATTTGAATAATAATCCCAGGAATAGCATTAACAAAAGCGCCAGCCATGAATATCTCCCACGTAAAAGGAGAACCGCTTAGTCCCAGCAAAACTAACGAGACTGCTCCCCAGACGATTCTACCGCAAATCATCGCAACGATCAATGAGATATAGACGGATATATTCTTCTTAGGAAGAATTTTATAAAGAATCCCTGTAACAGCGCCATATGCAGCCAATTCAAAGGCCATAGCAACAGCGGTTGGAAACATAGGCGGCATACCAAAAAGCAAACTCCGGAACAGCGGTACAAAAAGCCCAACAATTAACCCATAAGGCCACCCGCATACGAAACCGGCCAGAAGAACAGGTATGTGCATCGGCAGCAGTCTGCTTCCAAGACTTGGTATTTGCGCTGTCAGAAAAGGCAGCAAAAGGCCGAGTGCAAATAATAATGCGGCATATACCATTTTTTTTGTTGTTGATTTTTTCATTCTTTCCCCCTCCAAATAACTGAGTAAAATAAAATACCACAAAAATACCGCTTACCTTCACAGTAAGCAAATACCTTCGTGGTATCATTAATAATTCTTATAGCGATGCTTTCGTTAAGCCGACTTCTGTCAGCAACTTTCTTAAATTCTAACACATTAATTGTATTGATTCAAGCACAAGAGAAAAATTCATCCTCACAATTGCTTAACATAAATCATATCATATTGTAAGCCGAAGAAAGGAATGAGCAGTATGTATAACCCCTATATCATGTATCAGTGCCCTTATTTTACAAATTTGCCTATGTATAACCCCTATGCCGGTCA
>JAEYON010000030.1 GCA_023411645.1 Bacillota bacterium
GAGCCAATGCCTCCGAACACCGCAGCGGTAAACGCCTTAATTCCGGGCATTGCACCGGTGGTGGGCAGCAGTGTTGGATAGGCTGAGCAGAGCAATACGCCCGCAACGGCCGCCAACGCGCTACCTATAGCAAAAGTTGCCGAGATGGTAGCGTTTACGTTGATGCCCATCAGTTGTGCAGCACCTTTATCTTCCGATACAGCGCGCATCGCCTTACCGATTTTCGTTTTTCCTGTCAGCCATGTAAGCGCCAGCATAATAAATATGCAGGATAAAACCGTTACCATAGTCTCCCCAGAGATGACTAGCCGTCCCTCAAACAACTTAAGTGGCTTGACCGGAACTGCACTAGTAAAGCTTTTGGGCGCCGAGCCCCAGATTAACAACGCCGCATTCTGCAAAAAATAGCTTATGCCGATTGCAGTGATAAGCACCGCAAGCGACGGCGCCATACGCAGCGGTTTGTAGGCCAGTTTTTCGATGCTGATACCAAGCAGCGTGCAGACGATCATCGCCAGCACAACTGATACTAACGAAGGCAAGCCGAGATAGGTGGTAGCTACAAAAGACATGTATGCCCCAATCATAATGACATCGCCATGAGCAAAGTTTAGCATTTTAGCAATACCGTAAACCATGGTGTAGCCCAGCGCAATGATAGCATAAACACTGCCTAGGCTTATTCCACTTACGATATAGGAAAGAAAAGTCATTTTTGCACCTCATTTTCAGGCAGATTGCTTTCCCCTTAAATACAGGGAAGCCAAGGGCCTGCGGGGCATAAATGCCCGCGCCAGCCCCCTGGCCCGCCTGATTCTGTTATTACATGCCCGTGTAAACGCCGTCCTTGATAACGACAGCCTTAGGCGCCTTGAAAACCTCTCCGCTGGCTTGCCAGGTCATACCTTCGCCGGTGAGGCCGTCAAAGCTCATGGTGGTAAACTGGGCAATCAGCTTTTCGCAAACCGCTTCTGCGGACATATCGGCGGTAACGCCGGCTTTCTCGCAGGCTTGGGCAATCGCGTAGATGCAGTCATAGCCGTCGGCTGCAAACTGGTTGGGAATCTCTCCATATGCTGCCTTATATTTCTCTACAAAGTTCTTTGTCGCTGCATCTGTGGCGTCAGCAGAGAAAGGTGTGAGCAGCATGAGGCCTTCTGCGAGTGACTTGTCAAAATTCTCAAGGGTCAGAATTCCGTCAAGGCCGTCGCAGCCAAAGAATTTAGGTGCATAGCCCATGGTTTTCGCCTGGGAGAGAATCAATGCAGCCGGGGTGTAGTAGATAGGCAGGAATACCAGCTCAGCACCAGCATTTTTAGCTTCGGTAAGCTGAACGGTAAAGTCGGTAGCCGTATCGTCGGTGAAGGTGGTTGCACTTACAATTTCAAGATTTTTAACCTTGGCTTCTGCAGCAAATTTTTCGTAGATGCCCTGTGAGTAAGCGTCGGCATTATTATAAATGACAGCAACCTTAGACGCCAGCTTGTTGTCCGCTATGTAATCTGCCGAGCCGACGCCCTGGTTGGGGTCAGTAAAGCAAATCTGGAATACGTTGTCCTTACCCTCAATGACCTTGGTGGACGAGGCTGACGGAGTCAATGTAAAAACTCTGTCGGCAAACGTCTCGGAGGTTACAGCCAGTGCGGGTGTTGTGGTTACGGTACCATTGAGAATCTGCATTCCCCAGTCTTTAAGTGTGTTGTAAGCATTGACCGATTTTTCTGCGTCGTGCTCGTCGTCCTGATAATTCAGGGCATACTGCTGGCCACCCTTGGCATTAATTTCGTCAATAGCAATTTGCGCACCGTTGCGTGCAGCAATGCCATAAACCGCTGCCGGACCGCTAACGGGGCCAATTCCGCCAATCTTAATTGCTGCAGGCTGAGCCGCAGCAGAGCTGGCTGCTACCGATGATGCGGGCGCGGGGCTGCTGGATGCTCCCCCACACGCCACAAGTGACATCACCATGGTTAATGTGAGCAAAATTGTGATTACCTTTTTCATTTCTATTTCTCCCTCTGCATCAAAAATTTTATACAAAAAACCGGCTGTGTCATAAACGACACAACCGGCTTGCGTATACGAACGCTTCACCATCGCGGTTCTGGTCTTTTATGACGAGCTATTAAATTTAAGGTGGTAATAATGCCTAGTACCGCCATTATAATCTGTAGCTCGGGCAGTATAACTCGGCCAAATAGTACAATTACAAAAACGGACGCCACAATAATGGCGTCCAACATAATTATGGCAAAAGAAGCAGCGAAAGAGCAACGGCAATAAGCCTTTGCACTGTTGGCAAAAGCATAAGATGACCAGCCTGTACTTTGACTTTGACATGACATAGGCATCTTGTGTTTCTCCCTTCGCAATTAGTAATTAATAATTTAAGATTTTAAAGCAATAAACGCTGATTGTCAATTGTTAATATTGCACAATGCGTTAAACGATTTATTTAACATATATACTAAGTACACATATCATTAGTATCAGTCACTTCTATTTTTTAGCAGCTTGCCCATATGTAGTTGAATAAATTTAATTAAAAATTTTATTCCATATTTTTCGAGCTAACCCCTGCCTTAAAACTGAACCTGATTTCTGCCATTTTGCTTGGCTTTATAGAGCATGCGATCGGCTTTTTCGATAAGTTCCGAACTTTGGTCGATTTCGGTGGGTTTCATAGAGGCAGCGCCGATGCTAACTGTTCGCTTTGTTGTACACTGATTA
>JAEYON010000039.1 GCA_023411645.1 Bacillota bacterium
CCGTGTCCTCCGTCGTCAGTCCCAATACCTTTTTTATCTCCTGCACTCTGTTATGGATCTGACCCCTGGATATCTTATCTGTTTTTGTGGCAACCACCAGATGTCTGAGTCCACGCGCCGCAATCCATTGATACATCATTTTGTCATCTTCACTTGGCGCATGTCTGATGTCAACCAGCAGTACTGCCATTACCAACTGGCGTCGGGAATTGAGATATGTCTCTATCATCTTCCCCCACTTTGCCTTCTCATCCTTTGAAACCTTGGCATAGCCATAACCGGGCAGATCGACAAGATAAAGCGCCTCATCAATGTTGTAGAAATTGATCCCTCTGGTCTTTCCCGGTTCCGATGAAACTCGTGCAATACCTTTTCTGTTCAAAAGCGTATTGATAATAGTGGACTTACCTACATTGGATCTGCCAACAAGAGCGATCTCCGGCATGCTTCCGGCAGGATACTGGCTCGGCTTGACAGCCGTTAATTCATATTTCGCTTTACTTAAGTTCACAGTTCATTCTCCTTGTTTCTCGTGATAATTCAGTCACTAATGCGCTATTTATTCCTGTTCCTCTTTTCATTCCCCGGCAAGTGTTATATTATTCTATTATACTAAAAAAATCAAAATTGCAAATATACTCAGGAAGGAAGCAGCAATTGAAGAATGAACCGCCAAAAGGCATTCATCCTGAAGATGAAGGGGCCGGGAGTAAAAAAACTGTTACCGTATCTATCCAGAATCTGCTGGACTATACCATGCAATCAGGCGATCTGTCAGCAGGACTCTATTCCTCCTCAAGAGCGGTCGAGGGCACCAAAGGCCATACCGCCGCCAGGAAGCTCCTTCAGGACACACTTCCGGAAGGAGACATCTACGAGGCTGAGGTCCCGATCAGTTACCGATTGGAAGGAAAAAATATCGTTCTGGAAATCATCGGCCGCATAGACGGCGTGTTGAGGGATGCATCGGGCATTACCATACATGAGATTAAAACTACCACACAGTCGCTGGACCTGATTGAACACGACAACAACCCCCTCCATTGGGCGCAGGCTAAATGCTACGGCTCAATGTTTGCATCTCTTTACGGCCTTGACTATATTACAGTCCGGCTAACCTATTATCAATTGCATGAAAAACGTGAAAAATCCTTCATCGATATATACAGCGAAGATGCTCTGGAAGAATTCTTTATGCCGTTGGCCATGGAATTTCTATCCTGGCAAGAGATGATCCACAGTTGGTATTCTACTCGCGACAGCTCCATCCTGAAACTGGTATTCCCATACTCCGGCTACAGACTGGGACAGCGCGAAATGGTTGACAGAGTGTACAATGCGGTTGAAAATGGCGAAGTGCTTTTCGCACAAGCCCCGACCGGTACGGGGAAGACCATCGCATCTTTGTATCCGGCTGTCAGAGCAGTTGGGGAAGGCCTCGTATCAAAGGTGTTTTATCTGACGGCAAAAACCACCACACGGTCATTGGCTGAAAAGGCAGTTTCCGATATGCGGGAAAATGGGCTGTGTATGAAGTCGCTCACCATAACGGCGAAGGAAAAAATATGCTTCGGTACACAGCACAGCTGCAATCCGGAAAGCTGCGAATATGCAGAAAATTATTTTGGCAAAATAAAAAAGGCGGTCGCGGATGCTTTAGCCGAAGATGTTCTTGATAAGCCCACTATAGAAAAATATGCTCATAAGCATAAGGTCTGCCCCTTTGAACTGACGCTAGATCTTTCTCTCTGGTGTGATGTGATAATTTGCGACTATAACTACCTTTTTGATCCCAGAGTCTTTCTGAAGCGGTTTTTCACCCGGCGCGGCAGTTACTGCTTTCTGATCGATGAAGCACACAATCTGGTTGACCGGGCAAGAGAAATGTACTCTTCGGAGCTGTCCAAACGGGACTTTTTTGAACTGAAGCGCCTTGCAAAGGTTGAACTCCCGGAGATATCCATAGCTGCCGACCAAATATACAAGTATTTTCTGAGAACCTCCAAAGAGCTGGCCGCTGATGACAACGACGCCAAAGTCTTTTACAAAGTACGCAGAACCCGTCCTGATGAGCTGGTCGAGTATCTGAACCGATTTACTGAGGATCTGTCTAACATTTTGCCGCAAAATCCTCCGATCTCCTTCATGGATGAGCTTTTGGACATATACTATGAAAGTCTGCATTTTATAAAGATAGCAGAGTTTTATGATGAAAAATATGTTTCCTGTTATGATAAAACCTCCGGAGATTTTAAGATCAAGCTATTCTGCGTTGATCCCTCCAGGCTGCTTCGGGAGGCAATGGATAAGGGGCGCTCTTCGGTGCTGTTTTCCGCTACCCTCTCCCCAATACGCTATTTTACGGCCATGCTGAGCGGAGGAAGCGATGCGGAGGTCCTGACCATCCCTTCTCCGTTCCCGAAGGAGAATCTTTGTGTCTATGTAGATGATACAATCTCAACAAAATACAAAACAAGGTCTTTCTCATATGACAGGATTGCCGGGGCAATATTGGAAACCGCGTCTGCAAGGATCGGCAATTATATGGTTTTCTTTCCGTCCTTTGAGTACCTCAATGAGGTCTATTACCGATTTATGGGGATCAATACAGGCATTAGAACTATCTATCAGATCCCCGGCATGTCGGAGACTGCCAGACAGGAATTTTTGCATGAGTTTGACAGCTTCGGAGAAACGAGTCTGGTTGGATTTGCGGTCATGGGCGGAGTTTTCGGCGAAGGCATCGACCTGACCGGCGATAGGCTCTCGGGTGCGATCATCGTTGGTGTAGGCCTTCCTCAGCTTTGTAATGAACGGAATATTATTAGAAGGCACTTTGACGATCAGACAGGCGCCGGGTTTGAGTATGCCTATACCTATCCCGGCATCAACCGGGTATTGCAGGCTGCTGGCCGCGTCATCCGCACAGAGGAGGACATGGGCGTGGTGGTGCTGCTGGATGAACGTTTCTCCTATCACGTCTACGAAGACCTGCTCCCACCCGAATGGAATCCGATCGCCAGAGCCTCCGAGGGCTGCCAGCTTTCTGAGGTGCTGCAGGATTTCTGGGGATAATAATTATACTAATAGATGATATTTGTTTTCTTATACTATGCTGGCTTGGTATATATCTCTAAAATGAGTATCGTAATTTTCAACAAGCACATGGCAATTTAGCCACGATAACTTTGCTTTTATGCTATCCTGCAAGTCTTTCATTATCTTTTTTTGCGGATGAGATTTTGTTGAAAAATCACCTTCGAGGAATAAGATTACCTTGATTTTATTACGGCCTGTTGACACAAGGCTATTACTAATCATTTCAAAGTACGGCTTCAAACGATCACTGCTCTGAAATCCAGGTTTGGAATTAGCGCCACATAAACAAGCTAAAGACATCGTAACTTTTTGGACTAACTCAATGTCCAGACTGTCTCGACCTTCTGTATTGACTGTCGTGGCAGTTGTTGTTCGCTTTCGGTTGTTTGGTCTAATTCTCCACCTATTATCATTTTCATGGCCTCTGCAATTCTTCACTTCAATCATCACAAATACATTAGTATTTTTTGCAACGAAATCAACACCCTTACCATCAGGAAGTTTTGTAAACGAATTTTTGTAGAAATTTGTTTCATCAAATTTTTCTACAGAAAAATCAATTGGAAAATCAAATTTGATTCCACTCTCAATCCAACTCATAAAACAACCTCTGTTCTCTGTCATATAGAATATTAAATTCTTCCATAATCGCATTATGGGTTAACTCTGCTAATTCTGCTTTTGATTCAAATGAAATAGAATTATTCTGCTTGAAGAGTGATATAAATTTTACATCAATCTTTTTATCCACTATTTTTTTAGGTAGATACTCCGATATCAACGCAAAGCTTTGTTGAACAAAATAATCGTGCGTAGTTACAAATACCTGTACGCCCATATTCGCCAGAACAGCAAGCGCCTTTACAATCGGTTCAATCATTTTCGGATTCATATTTGTCTCAGGTTCATCCCAGAATAATATTGAATGCTTACTAAGACTACCTGAAAGTATAAGGTATATGATGGTTGAAAGTTTTCTAAAACCTTCTGAAACCAAGCCCATCTCAAATTCACCCTGACCATCAACCCGCAAATAAAATTTTTTTCCTCTTTGCACGATTTGTCCTTCTATAATTTCATTAAAACTTTGCAATATTTTGTTTTGATCTGCAGTATTAGCCCCTCTTTTTAATGGTCTGTCTAATAATAAAGCTAAATCATAGTATGTCTCTTCAAATGCTATGTGATAATCATTATATAATGATGCGAAATTTTCAGTCGCAGAAATTATTTCTTTGGGTGGAAGATATATTGGCTCAACAGATTTAACAAAGCCACGTAAATTCTGGCTTATTTCTACATGCCTCTCCTGATTTGTACTAAAACCAAATTCTATTTTGCTATTATCATTTATATTAACATTTACGTCACTATGTCTTCTTCCTTGACCTCGCGTAACCAGTCTACCAATTTTGTCATCATCTGGTCTAAAAACGCCTTGCAATTTAGATACCAATATTTCTTCGTTCTGTTCTTTTGTTATATCACTTTTAAATTTATTAGCTTCGTTTATAGATTTTATAACAGAATAAAGAATCTTTAGAATAGCAGTTTTACCTGTGCTGTTTTCTCCACTTATCACATTAATGTTTTTAGAAAAGTTCATATCAAGTTCATCAAATAGCATAAAATTTTTTAATTTTAGTTTGCTAATATACATGAAACTCACCCTCTTTCGTCATAGGTATTATATCAAATAATTGGTAATCTGTATACAAATTATACAAACCAATTGTATCAAATATTAGCCTAGCCAAGCTTGGAAGGCGCAGCTAAAATGCTGTAAGACAAGGCGGAGAGGGTTGCCAATGAGGGCGCATATTTTTATATGTAACCGATTTTGCAGCCCCCTCCAACGCAGTATTACCTACTTTAGACTCAAGCTTGGAAGACGCAGCTAAAATGCTGTAAGACAAGGCGGAGAGGGTTGCAAATGAGGGCGCATATTTTTATATGTAACCGATTTTGCAGCCCTCTCCAACGCAGTATTACAGCATTTTAGCCAGCCTGAGCTCTACCGGACAATGGTCGGAGCCATAAACCTTATCCTGTATATCCGCGCCAATTAGTCGATCCTTCAGACGGGCAGAGACACAAAAATAGTCGATGCGCCAACCCACGTTTTTCTCACGGGCGTTGAACATATAGGACCACCAGGTATATGCATTCTCCCTGTCGGGATAAAAATAACGGAAGGTATCAATAAAACCAGCATCAAGCAGTTCAGAAAACTTGGCACGCTCCTCGTCGGAAAAACCGGCGTTTTTTCTGTTGGATGCAGGATTCTTTAAGTCGATCTCCTGATGGGCAACATTAAGATCCCCACAGACAATCACAGGCTTGATTTCATCAAGCTCTTTGAGATAGCTGCGGAAAGCATCTTCCCAAATCATCCTGTAAGGCAGCCGCACCAAATCACGTTGTGAATTGGGCGTGTATACGGTAACGAGATAATATTCATCAAACTCTAGAGTGATAACTCTTCCTTCATTGTCATGTTCCTCGATGCCAATGCCGCAGGTTGCGCTCAGAGGCCTGTTTTTTGTGAATACAGCAGTTCCTGAATAACCCTTCTTCTTAGCATAATTCCAAAACTGATCATAACCCTCAAGTTCCAACTGCAACTGCCCTTCTGATAGTTTTATTTCCTGAAGGCAGACTATATCGGCATCCACCTCCTTGAACCACTCTAGAAATCCTTTTCCTAAGCATGCTCTCAATCCATTTACATTCCACGAAATTAACTTTATCAATGATATACCCCCTCCCTCATCCACTTAATGTTGCCGTTCAATCCACGAACCGGAAAAGCTGATCCTTTGTGAATATCCATTCCGGCGTAATCAACTGCTCTCCGAAATCCGTGCTGTACCATGGGTTTCCTTGAGCATTGTTCGGGTTTTTTAATATGTGCATTTCCTGAGCGGGCATGTACCCCTGGGCTATGATAAACCTCATCTCACCGGTTTCTTCGTTTTTTGCCGCATCCAGCACAATAACGCAATGTCCCGGCGAAGCTCCCTTTAAAAACACATCTCCCGGTTGCATTTCTTCAACCTTGATATTTCTCATTTCCTTTGAAAGCGACAATGTTCCCGCATAGGAAAACACCATATCAAGGTATTTCCTGAATCCGAAGTAATCGGTGCTGCTGCTCCCTTGTTTTACCCATTTGGCATCGTTGCCGGTGACATTGATCCTGTATCCCTGTGACCATTTGGTATAATCCGCACGAAAGCCATTAGTGAAGTTAAAATGGATCCTGTCATACTGTCCCTTAGAGTAGAGGTATTCAGCCCTGAGCCGGATGACGGAATCAGCGCATTGCTGGAGGTCGCGGCTTCCGACATCAATGTCAAGCACCGCAGCATGAACATCGACCGGCTTTATATCACCATTGTAATAGGTAACCTGCGAACCATGGGGCTTTAACGGCAGGTTTTTAAGATATTCACCAAAGGATCCCTCTGCCAGGGCAACTCTTTCAAAGCCATCAGGCACTAAAATCCTCTCAGTGACGGTTGCACCCTTCTCATTAATTAATGAAGCCTCCGTCTCCCCATTTACCTCGATGACATCTGCAGCGTCGTCCGCCAACTGCTCCTTACCCGAATTTTCGTTAAGCTCATCGGCGTTTCCGCCGCCAAGGCCGTCATTATGCTCCGGAGCCATATCTATGCTCTTGCCTGTAATAACTGTGGCATTATCAGCTGCAGGATCTTTTGTCGTATTCCCCGGCCCCACATTTTGTACGGTATCCGGCAATATAGATATTAGTCTCTGCGCGATCTGCTCACCTTGTAAAAAAAGCACAACGGCAATTATCGCCAATATAACAATCCATATTATTCTGTTCTTTGTCATAGAGCCTTTTTCCCTCGCCATAAGAAAGCTGATTTAAAGGTTTGAACTGTTGGAAATATTATATTGCCTGCTGTAATGAAAGTCAAATAACAGAATAAGTGTATCATGAATTAAACAAATTCATGATATAATAAGGGTACTGAAAATTTATATAAGGAGAGCTGAACTATGAAAGCATCTATTGAAAGAGACGGTTGTATCGCTTGTGAACTATGTGCAACTACATGCCCTGAGGTGTTCAGGATGGCTGACGACGGACTTGCAGAGGTCTATGTGGATGAGATCCCCGAAGAATCTGAGGATCTGGCCAAGGAAGCCGAAGATGGCTGCCCAACATCGGTAATCAAAGTAGAGTAAGGCAGCGAATTACCGATATCATAAATAATTGTAATCACATCATGTTACATCGAAACGGGGAAAATTTTGTGAAGAAGGACAAACGATTTTATTGGAAATTGTTTTTTTCTACATTCACGCTGAGCGCCTTTACATTCGGCGGCGGATACGTGATTGTACCACTGATGCAAAAACGCTTTGTCAGTGAGCTTAATTGGATCGAAGAAGATGAAATGTTGGATCTGGTGGCCATCGGTCAGTCTGCGCCCGGTCCCATTGCGATCAATACCTCCATTCTGGTCGGGTATCGGATGGCAGGAATACCGGGCGCTTTTTTAACTGTATTCGGAACGGTGCTGCCACCACTGATCACCATTACGGTCATTTCATTTTTTTACATCGCCTTTCGGGACAACAAAATTATTCAGGCTCTTCTCAAAGGCATGCAGGCAGGTGTTGCGGCGGTCATCGTTGATGTTGTCATCAATATGGCCTCAAAAATTATTAAAGCTAAACACGTACTTACCATAACGGTCATGATACTTGCATTTATAGCTGCCGCACTCTTTAATGTTAACATCGTTATTATTCTGCTTATCTGCGGAGCACTTGGCGCATTTACCACATACCGTACGAACCGGGCAGTTGAAAAGAAGGAGGAGCAAAAATGATCTATCTGCAGCTCTTCTGGAGCTTTTTTCTGGTCGGCCTGTTCAGCTTTGGCGGCGGATATGCTGCTCTTCCTTTGATTCAGGAGCAAGTCATTGAAATACATACCTGGCTAACGCCGGCAGAATTTGTTGATGTCCTGACAATATCTCAGATGACGCCCGGACCGATCGCCATCAACGCATCTACCTTTGTGGGTACTAAAATGGCAGGAATCCCCGGAGCAATCATTGCCACAGTAGGCTGCATCACTCCATCGTGCATCATTGTACTGATACTTGCAACCCTTTATTACAAGTACAAAGGATTGAGCATGGTTCAGGGAATTATAAAAGGGCTGCGGCCCGCCATCGTTGCATTGATCGCATCGGCGGGTCTATCCATTCTTATGACAGCCTTTTTTAACAAAGAAGGTTTGCCGTTAGAGCCGTCCGATCTGAACTGGATAGCAGTCATTTTATTCTCGGGGAGCTTGTTCATTTTAAGAAAATATAAGCTGAACCCGATTTATACAATGCTAATGGCAGGTGCAATCGGCGTTATTGCATATGGCCTGATCTGAAATTTATGGTTTTACCTGAAATTTATGGTTTTACGTGAAGCTTATGGTTTTACCTGAAGCTTCTGTACTCCCTGAAAAAACAAGGGACACAACAGTTTGATTCCCTAAGGCAAAGTCTTCCGTCAGATCGCAATTCGCCACCAGAGCTTATTTCGATCCTCAGGCAACAAATACATATCCGTTTGGATATGAAAGCCTTGGTTCAACCGTTGTGTCCCTACGCTTATTATTCTGCCCCAACTTGCTTATTATATTCACGCAAATACATACCGGGCAATTTTTCCATCAGATCATATATTGACACGCTTCCAGAATGTTGGTGTAAAAAGCAAAAGCACAGGGAAAATTTCCAGCCTGCCGACGATCATACAAAATGAGAAAACCAGCTTGCTAAGGTCGGAATAACTAGAGAAATTGCCCATCGGTCCGACAATACCCAACCCGGGTCCGACATTTCCAATAGAAGTGGCCACAGCTGTGAAGTTGGAGATCATATCCTTTCCATCCAAAGAGACTACCAAAACTGATAATGTAAATATCGTGATAAATGTAAAGAAAAATGTCGTTACTCCGGACAGAGTATCGTTGTCTATCGTTTTTCCATCCACCTTTATGGTATATACCGATCTAGGATGGATAATTCTAGAAATCTCCCGGCGAACGGTTTTCATCAATATGACGATCCTGATATTCTTGATACCACCGGCCGTCGACCCGGCACAAGCTCCGATAAACATCAGGATAACCAGTATGGACTTGCTGAAGGATGTCCAAAGATCAAAATTCGTCGTCGCATAACCGGTTGTGGTTATTATAGTGCTCACCTGGAATGAAGCGTGCCTGAGCGATTCCCAGACAGACCCGAAGACTTTTCCGTTCAAATCAAGCGTAATTAACAGCATGCAGGCTAATACGATGCCAAGGTACAGACGAAACTCCGTGTCTTTGAAGAAGGACTTAATATTACCTCTGATAATCTGATAATATAAAGAAAAATTCACACCAAACAAAAACATGAACACCGTGATGATCACTTCGATAAAGACATTGTTGTATGCGCCAATACTGGTATTTTTAATGGAAAATCCACCTGTACCCGCCGTTCCGAATGCATGGCAAAGAGAGTCAAATAGCGGCATTCCCGCAATCAGAAGAAAAATCACCAGAATGACAGTCATCACAATATAAATGATATACAGATATTTAGCTGACTGACCCAGCTTTGGAACGACCTTTCCCGGATTCGGACCAGGGCTCTCTGCTTGCATGATAGAAAGTGAGCTTGCCTTAACGGTAGGTAACACAGCCAGCATCAGAACCAGTACACCCATACCTCCGACCCAGTGAGTAAAGCTTCTCCAGAATAAAATGCCCCTCGGTAAACTCTCCACTTCCTGCAGGATCGTCGCGCCGGTAGTTGTGAAACCCGATACCGCCTCAAAGAATGCATCTGCATAGTGTGGAATGGCTCCGCTGATGACAAAAGGCACCGCTCCAAAGAGAGCCACCATGATCCACGACAGCGATACGATCGCGAAGCCGTCTCTGACATATATATCAGTTGAGACGGGTTTGATCCGCTGCAGTACAAATCCTATAACAAGCAGCATCAGTATGGAAATCAAAAACGCCTGAGTATCATTCTGCCGATAAATCAACGAGACTATCAGGGAAGGCACCATACAGACAGCTTCAATGAAAAGTACTTTCCCAAGGCTTTTGAAAATCATTCTAAAGTTCATTTGTCACGCCTCCAGGCGCAATAATATCATTAAAATCCGAAAAATGTTTATCTTTTACAATGAGGATTACGCTATCCCCCATTTTAATTATATCTTTGCCGTGAGGAATAATAATTTCATTTTTCCTGACAATTACAGCCACCAGTATACCTTTGACCAGCTTAAGATTCTTAAGCGGCGTATTTAAGAACTTTGTTGACGGGCCGGCTATAAACTCAATAGCTTCCGCCTTGTCTCCAATAATCCTGTACAACGTCTCTACCGGGTTACCCATTGCATTACTCAGACCCCTTACAAATCTGACAATACTGTTGGTTACAATTTGCTTTGGATTAACCACACTGTCAAGGCCTAAACTGCTGATCACACCAGTGTAATTGATCCTGTTGATTTTAGCTACTACTTTATAGACACCTGATTGTTTTGCGTATAATGCACACATGAGGTTTTCCTCGTCACGCCCGGTTAATGAAACAAACGCATCCATATCTGCCAGATTCTCTGAATTCAATACGGTTTCATCGGAACCATCACCATTAATAATCAGTGTATTTGGCAGCAACTCAGTCAGTTCAATACATCTATCCCGATCAATCTCTATGATCTTTGCCTTCACCTTTGCTTCTTCAAGGTATCTGGACAGATAATAGGCGATCCTTCCTCCACCTACGATCATTACATTCTTTATTTTTTGAACATAAATACCGATATGTCCGCAAAAATCTAAAATATTATAGGGTCTGCCGATCACATAGATCCTGTCGTTTGCATTGATTACATATTCACCGTTAGGAATTATGACCTCATCATTGCGCTGTATGGCTCCTATGAGAATAGAAGAGGAATTCTTGCTCATCACATCCCTGATTTTCATTCCAACAATGGACATATCGGCAGTCACCTTAATTTCAACCAATTCCACGCGTCCCTTTGCAAACGGCTCCACATCAACGGCAGCAGGATAACTGAGCACTCGCGACATTTCGATCGCGCAGGCTTGCTCAGGATTAATGACCATGTCAAGTCCCAAATCCCTTTTTAGTATGGCTAGTTCACTTGCATACTCCGGGTCCCTGATCCTTGCTATCGTATGGTCTGCGCCCAGTTTTTTTCCCGTCAGGCAACATACCATATTCATTTCGTCGCTGCTCGTTGCGGCAATGAGCAAATCCGATTCGCTAACCCCTGCTTCCATTAAAATCTTTGTGCTCACGCCGTTTCCTTTGATACACATGACATCCAGAAACTCACTGGCTTTTTTTAAAGCCTCGGGATCTTTATCAATGATCGTTACGTCATTATCTTCCCTCGACAGGCTTTCAGCCAGGCTATATCCAACTTTACCATCCCCGATGATAATTATTTTCATACTCTCTCTCCTATTACATGTTACACAATAAATGCATAAAAAAGATGAGGACTCGTAGTAAGCTCCCCACCACATGTGCATATATTACACCCCGGCTGTCTGAGACCGGATACAATATTCTGATTTATAACTCCTCATCATAAATGGAATTCTACAACACTTTTTCTTAAAGGTCAATAATATTTTTGTTAAAATCTGTTTATCTCTGTCTGTATTATGTTCACTCAGTATTCCCGATTTTCTCGTTTATTAATCTATATTGTTGAAACCTTACGAGAATATCGGGGAAATCATTGAAGAATCTATTCAACAACTCTATTTTACTAAGCGCATCAGATGTTAAATTATGTTCTATCAGCTCTACGTTGATTAGTAAGTTCTCCAATACGCCCATATTAGTTAAAAACATTTCGATTGTGTTGTGGCGGTCCAGCAGAAACTTCCCTATAACTTCTCCCTGTGACGTCAATCTGACGATACCATA
>JAEYON010000045.1 GCA_023411645.1 Bacillota bacterium
ACCCGCAACGATCACAGTAGTAGCAATATTTGACAGCAGGATGGATACTAATAGACATTTTTTACTCGCTGTGTGATCCTTGAGTAATAAATATACCAACGGTAATTCAATCACAACCGTTAACAGTAAAAAACCAGATAGAACAATATAATAGGGTCCCTTATTAAATGCGGAAAATATGGAAAACCCTCCGCTTGTGGGTATGAATCGGTATGCACGCTCCAGGTACGGCGCCAGGAATGAGAGCAGATTTGCTATGCCTATAATCATGATGGATTTTTTCGTATTTGATACCTTGCCGTACTTAACCACTGCGAATGTCTCAATCAAAAGAGTAATGATCACCGCAAACGGTAATACTGTAATGGGGCTGGTCGTTACCCAATGCCAGGATGAGTTCGCATAGGTCGCCACTGGTAAAAGTACAAAAACAGAACAAACGCAAACTAAAGCCACAGGAAATCTTAATCTCACAAAAAAGCCCTCCATACATTCTAATCTCTTTATAATAAATCAATAAATCTGTTGACGGAAATAAATAAAAAAAGTTCCTCCAAATTACTCTTTCTATCATATGATCTTTCTCCTTCATTGAATTGAGCCAACAGCTGTGTTAAAATTGAAATAAATAATTGCTTTAAGGACATAAAATGACAAAAAAGAATTTTATTCTTTTTATAAAATCCAATAAGCAGATTCTATCTGCAATCATTATCCCTTTCACAGCTATTCTATTTCTTGCGCTTACACCTGTATTTGAAGAGCCCTTCAGCAAAATTATGAGTGTTGCCACCTATCTGACATGGCATAATTTATTCGAGCTAAGCGCAATTATTGCGGGCATTGCTATTTTCCTTATATCCTTTTATACATATGACCTAACGAGAAGTCTTCGGGCTATTATACTGGGTAATATGATGCTCGCAGCGAGTATCCTTGATGCTTTCCACATGTTAAGCTATAAAGGAATGCCCGCATTCTTTATTGAAAACGTTACAGCAAACAGAGCTACTACCTTCTGGATTACGGCCAGGCTCATATCCGGGCTCGGCTTTCTTTCCGTCAGTATTTTATCTAATGAAAGAAAGTGTTCAGTTAAAAAGGGATATTTTACTGCAGCTGCATTTCTGACAGCTATTCTCGTCTTTATAACCGCCACCTGGTTCCCGTCATATCTGCCTGTCATGTATATTGAAGGAACCGGCCTTACAATGATAAAGAAGCTGTTGGAGTATTTCATTATGCTGATGCTGATCATTGCCTCCGCCGGTTATCTATATAAATCCGTTAAGAACCGGGATAAAATGTATCTTATAATGTTCTGCGCTTTGCTGATTAGTGTACTGAGCGAATTTACGTTTACAATATATATAGATGTTTATGGAATATATAATTATGCAGGTCATATTATAAAAGTTGTGTCGATGTTTATGATCTTCCATGCAATTTTTTCAAAACATATACGAGCGCCTTACTTTGCACTGTCAAACGCTCAAAAAGCTTTGAAGGCATATGCGGACAATCTTGACGGGATTGTGGAACAACGCACCAGACAGCTGAAAATCATAAATAAAAGGCTTATGGAAGACCTTGAGTACGCCAGGGACATACAAAAATCAATGCTTCCGGTATATCTGCCCGATACTGCAAAGATAGGTTTCAGTTCTGTATATTTATCAGCGGAGAGGCTAAGCGGTGATTTTTATGATGTATTCAAACTTGATGAAAACAATATCGGTTTCTACGTCTGCGACGTTTCCGGCCACGGCGTACCGGCAGCAATGCTGACAGTGTTCCTGAAGCAATGTGTTGACAGTATTGTGGAGGCTGACAGACATAAAGGCACCACATCATCACCGTCATGCGTACTGCAGAAGGTTTATGATGCTTTTAACCAATCCAACTTCAAAGATGATGTTTATATTGTTTTGATTTACCTGATCTATAATACTGTAGAAAAAAAAATAACTTATAGCTCGGGGGGGTTGAATGAAGCACCTCTCTTGGTCCATGCCAATGGAGAAGCAGAAGAAATAGAAATAAGCGGATTCCCGATTTGTAAACTAAGAGAAGTATATACTACCCGTTTCACGGAATTTGATTTGCCGGTGAACAGCGGAGACCGCCTGTATCTTTATACTGACGGACTTGTAGAAGCACAAAACATTCAAAAGCAGCAATATTCTCAGAATCGGCTGAAACAATTTCTCCGGGAGAATAATAATAAGTCTCTGAATGAACTTACTGCAATAGTCTCCAAGGAGCTTCATGGTTTTTCTTCTGGAGAAAAGCTGAAGGATGATGTAACATTACTGGCCGTGGAAATCAGGTAAAAGCAAGAAACAGTGAATGTTGAAATATGTCTAAATTGTTGTTATGATGTAAAGAGATACATTAATCTGTAAGGAAGTACAACATGTTCCAACGAGAGGTATTTATATGCAAACAGGGAGAAATACTGAAAACGGACCGGAAATGTCTCTTATTATGGTTAAGCTGACAAAACGAGTTTGGGCCTCCTTTCTTCTTCTTGGTTTGATTGGGCAGCTTGCGTGGACAATCGAAAATATGTACTTTAATGTATTTCTTTACAATACAATCTCCACCGACCCCAGCAACATTGCTATTATGGTTGCTGCCAGTGCAATCGTTGCTACTGTGACCACTCTGCTCATGGGAGCTCTGTCTGATAAGCTGGGCAGGCGCAAGGTATTTATTAGCGCCGGCTACATACTGTGGGGGTTATCTACAATGGCTTTTGGGTTTATCAGCGTAGAAAACATTGCAGCGTGGTTCCCTGCAGCAAATGCCGTCACAACAGCCGCCACGATATTGATTGTTATGGATTGTATCATGACCTACTTTGGCTCGACTGCCAATGACGCCGCTTTTAACGCATACATTACTGACGTAACCGGCAAAGATAACCGTGGAAAAGTAGAATCGGTGCTGGCTATCCTGCCGCTGATTTCCATGCTGATTATTTTTGGCGCATTTGACCCAATGACACAGCAGGGACGCTGGAAAGAATTCTTCAGTATCTTTGGGATTATGGTACTAATAGCTGGAATAGTCTCAATAGCCCTGCTGCAGGATAAAAAAAATGATAAAAAGGACGTTCCATATTTCAAAAATCTGATTTATGGCTTTAGACCTTCTGTAATAAGAAAAACCCCTCATTTATACCTGGCTTTGTGCGCATTTTGTTTGTTTTCGGTTGCAGTGCAGATTTTTTTCCCATACCTCATTATATACTTACAAAATTATTTAAAAATGGATGCATATGCGTTAGTCCTTGGCGTAGTGCTGATAATTGCTTCCATAGCCAGTGTTATCGGGGGCAATTTTATCGATAAAGTCGGTAAAATTAAATTTGTATTACCTGCGGCTGCAGTAATGCTGGCAGGACTGATCGGTATGTTCTTTTCCCTTTCAATGATTGAGGTGATTGTTACCGGCACTGTTATGATGTCGGGATACATGCTCGTGACAGCATGCCTTTCCGCCACTATCCGAGATAATACTCCGGTAGATAAGGTCGGGCATTTTCAAGGTATACGAATGATTTTTGCGGTTTTATTACCTATGATAATCGGCCCGTTTATCGGGGCTGCTGTTATCAAAAAAAGTAACAGTACATATATAGAACTGGGTGTAGTGAAAAATGTACCTACGCCGTCCATATTCCTTGCGGCAGCAGTGGTATTACTGCTCGTTGCAATCCCAATCATCGTATTGAAACGGAGACAAAGCCATGAAAACAATTTGGGGAGAGAAGCTTGATAAATCCAACATTCTGACAGAGTATCCCCGTCCTCAGATGGTTCGTGAAAGCTATTTGAATTTAAACGGTATTTGGAACTATGCAATTACAGAAAGCGAAAATCCTCCCGAGAGCTTTGATGGAGAAATCCTTGTACCATTCTCACCCGAATGTGAACTGAGCGGCGTGATGCGAACACTTTACCCTGAGCAAACGCTGTGGTATCAGCGAAAACTGCAGTTGTCGCCGGATTTTAATGTTGGCAGAGTGCTTTTGCATTTTGGTGCAGCAGATCAGATAGCGACAGTTTATATCAATGGAACTGAAGCCTGTAAGCATATCGGGGGCTACACCCCTTTCAGTGCTGATATTACTCAATATTTACATGAAGAAAATACGATTCTTGTCAAGGTGCGCGATTTCAGCGACACTAGCTATCATTCCCGCGGAAAGCAAAAAAGCAAACGGGGAGGTATCTGGTACACGGCGCAAAGCGGCATATGGCAGACAGTATGGCTTGAGAGTGTGCCTAAGGAATACATCAGCGCATTGCGAATAACACCGCTGTTTGATGAAAACGCTTTGGAAATCACTGTTTTATCCGAGAGTTCACATACATGCTGCGTAAATACAAGCGAAAATATGATTACCTTTTCGTCAAATAAACCAGCTAAGCTGTATATGCAATCGTTCATTCCATGGACGCCCGAAAATCCTCATCTGTATGATTTGACAGTTACTATGGGAGAAGACTGTGTTAAAAGTTATTTTGGCATGCGAAAATTCTCTGTGGAACCCGATGGCAACGGAGTAAAACGCCTATTTTTAAACAACAAGCCATATTTTCACAACGGTCTGCTGGATCAAGGCTATTACAGCGACGGAATGTATACGGCACCCAGTGACGAAGCTATGATCTTCGATATACAAGCCGCCAAGGATATGGGCTTTAACATGCTTCGCAAGCATATAAAAATTGAACCCTTGCGCTGGTATTATCATTGTGACAGGATCGGTATGCTGGTGTGGCAGGACATGATAAACGGCGGCGGCGATTATCGGCTTGCTGCAGTTTCCTCTCCCCTTGTGACCGGAATTCATTTTAAGGATAATCATTATAAATGGTTTGCCCGAGAGGATGCAAAAGGACGCGAACAATACTATAGAGAGCTCGACGAGATGATTCACCATTTATACAACTGTGTGTCGATTGCCATGTGGGTTCCGTTCAATGAGGGATGGGGTCAGTTTGATGCAAAAGAGGCTGTCAGGAGGATCATGGAGTTTGATACGACCCGTACGGTTGATCACGCAAGCGGATGGCACGACCAAATCATCGGAGATTTTAAAAGCATGCATGTTTATTTTAAAAAATACCGCTTTAGGAGCGATAAATCCGGCCGCGCAGTAATCTTATCCGAATTTGGCGGCTACAACTTCCGTGTTAATGGACATAGCTATAATGAAAAGGATTTCGGATATAAAAGGTTTGAAACGGCTGAAGCATTACTGACGGCCTACAGAGATCTATACGAAAATGAAATTCTTCCTGCAAAGAAGCAAGGACTGTGTGCAGCCGTTTACACCCAGCTTACCGATGTGGAGGATGAACTGAACGGTTTGATTACCTATGACCGTAAAGTCCTGAAGCTGCCTGTTGATAAGATAAGGCAAATTAATGAAACATTAGCAGAACATCAATAAAAAATCAATGCTAAACCTACGGTACGTTTGCGTATACCTGTTCAGCCGTGAAAAAACCATCCTTTATTACCGTATCATTAATGTTATCCTTTGTAACAAGCAGCGGCCGGAAAACTTTACAACGTACATTATGTGTTCCGTTTGACATTTCTTCATAGGGGCCGATGTCTTCGCCCTTTGCTATTTTTACGGCAATCTTTGCCGCTCCCTCTGCAAGGATATTGATTGGTTTGTAAACAGTAGAACCCTGCGTCCCTTCAACTATTCTCTGGCAAGCGCCCAGTTCTGCGTCCTGTCCTGTAACAAACACCTTCCCTGCCAGCCTGTTCTCACTTAAAGCCTTTATCGCACCCTTTGCAAGTTGATCGTTCGCCGCAATGATAGCATCAACGTTCTGACCGTTGTTCAGGATTTTACTCACGTAATCATAAGAGCCTTCATCACGCCAGGCATCTATCCATGTCTCACCAACGATATTTATATCGCCTTCGTCTATGAACGGCTTAAGTACGCTGTAATATCCCTCATTGAACATAAAGGAATTGTTGTCCCTTTGCGAACCGTTCAAAACCAGATAATTCCCTTCTGGCACTTTGTCCGTCGCGGATTTGCCAATTAAACGGCCTACTTCTATGTTGTCAAAAGATATGTAGAAGTCAATGTCGACATCCCTTAGCATGCGATCATATGCAATTACCTTCACATTTTTGCCGTGCGCGTACTTAACAAGATCTTTCAGACTGTCTTTATCGAAAGCGACAATCACCAGCACGTCCGCTCCTTGATTAATCATTTCAATGCCGATCTTACTTTGGCGTTCACTATCCTCATAGGCATCCTTAACAATAACCTCTGCCCCCAGGTTCTCAGCCTTTGCTACAAATATATCTCTATCCCGCTGCCACCTTTCCAACGTCATCGTTTCATAGATAAACCCAATTTTTAGCACATCATCTTCATGATCGGTGGGCTTGTCCACCATGCAGCCATACAAGAATACAAAAAGCACAGCCAATGATAATACACATACCTTCTTCATAACAAGCCTCCCTTCTATTAATGTTTTAAAGGAGATCCGCGCCTTTGGTGCTAATCATTCTCCCTTATTTTAGAGGATTTGTTTTTGATAGTCTGTCGGAGATATTCCCTCGTGCTTTTTGAACAATTTGCTAAAATAATTGGGATCACAGTATCCTGACATAAAACAGACTTCTTTAATGGTGAATTTGCTTTCTTTCATTAGTTTTTTTGCATATTGTATTCGGACTGAAGTTAATCTATCAATAAAATTCTCTCCTGTCTCATTTTTATATAGCCGGCTTAGATATTGGGGGCTGATGTGCAGCATCTTGGAAATGTCCTCAAGATTCAAATCCTGGTTAAACCTTTCATTTATCAACATATTAGTCTGTTCAACTATCTTCCCTATATTACATTTCTTCCTGGCGCTTATTTCACAAGCAATATGCCTTATCTCCTCTGTACATATCTGCTCCAGCTCCTCACTGGACTTGCAGCATAGAATCTTTTTTATATAGTTTCCAGGCTCGATATTATCGTTAATCCCATTCTCCGTAGCGACCCGCCGAACCGCCGACATCATTTCAATAATTCTGTAATGTATGTTCTCCTGTTTAAAAAAGTTAGGATATTTCCGGAAGATATCGGATAAAATCGTCATACATCTTTGCACATCACCATTTTCTAAGCCCATTATCAGTTTATGCTCCTGAGTCGCGATTTCATATCCCACATTGCTAACATTTGGAGCTATATCGTCTATGTGAACTATCCTGCCGCCTTCAATACAATTTAGTGCTTTTAGTGCTTCCTGATAAGATATCATAATATCCTGATCATTGCAAATTCTTCCTATTCCTACCTTGAATTCAATATTATATTTCTCCTCCAATACGCGTACAATGTCTTCTATACACGTAATTGACTGCACTCTCTGCTGATACAGATCATCAATGGTCTGTGCAACATAGACTACTACCCTGTCAAGCATTACCGGGCCTACTATACACTTGCATCTGTGCTTAATATTATTCTTTAGAAGGGTATAGATTTCCTGATTATCAAGACTATCACCTAACTGTTCTTCGTAATTGCTGCATTTACCCCTCTTACTGAAAGTAAGCACGAATATAAATCCCGCCTCATTGTCTATGTCAAAATATTCCTTTTTATACCTGACAATATCAGTTTTCTGTACCTGCGCAAATAGTAATGAATAAATGAAGCTGTGCTCAACAGCAGAGAGCATCTTTTCAATCCTCTCTTTAGCCTCAAGCTCCCATTTATATTTTTGCCTTTGAGCGTCAAGCTGGTCTATTATCCTCTGTAAAGTATCTACCAGCCTTACCTTCTTTACAGGCTTTATCAAATATTCACTGACTCCAAGTTCAACCGCCTGCTTGGCATACTCGAAAAACTCATAGACAGACACTATAACTATCTTCACATCACTGTGAACCTTCTTTATTTCTTTTATTGCATCAAGGCCGTTTATACCCGGCATTTTAATATCCGTCAATATGATATCCGGTTTTATTGTCAGCGTTTTTTCTATTGCTTCTCTTCCTGATCTTGCAGTCTCGATAATCCTTACATTGCTGAATTCTTTTTCCACTATATGCTGTACTGATTCGATCATTATCTGTTCATCATCACATACCATAAGGCTATACACAACAATCACATCCTTCTTTTTGTTGTTCATCCAACAATATCAGATCGTTCATCTGTTCCGGCTTTGAAATATAAGGTATCTTTAAAGTCACTTTTGTACCTTCGCCCGGAGCACTCTTTACCTCTAGAACATCCTCACATTTAAAAAACAGCTTAAGCCTCTGTACAACGTTGTATATTCCAATTCCTGTCATGTTTCCCGATGTATCACATTCAAACTTTTGGCAGTCCAGTACCCTTTGTCTTGTTTCCTCGCTCATCCCGACACCGTTGTCCTGTACACTTATTCTAACAACGGTTTTATTTTTATCAATTGAGATATTAATCACTCCGCCTTTTTCCATGTTCCCGATACCATGAATCGTAGCATTCTCTACAAGAGGCTGTATAATCAGCGGCGGAACATCAATATCGAGCAAGCTTTGGTCAATGTCGTATTCGAATTTCATAATGTCTCCAAAGCGTACGAAAAACAAGTCTTCATATGCCCTTATAGTATCTATCTCGTCTTTAAGCCTGACCTTTCTATCCAGGCTCTTAACATTGTATCTGAATATCATCGCCATATTGTCAAGAAATGTCGATGTCCTGTCAGCCCCTTCAATCATAGCAAGCTGGACCCCAGCATTGAGCGTATTGAAAAGAAAATGCGGGTTTATCTGCATTTGCAGAGCTTTCATTTCGGCGTCCGCAAGCAGTGATTGTATCCTTAAATTTTCTATCTGCTGCTCAAAAAGCTGTGATTCCGTGTCTGCCTTACTGTGCAGCTCGCTAATGTAGTTCCTGATGCTATGCTTCATCGCGTTAAACGCATTTGCCATAACACTAAGCTCGTCCTGTGAATATACTTCTACATCATCGGCGTTGAAATTGCCCTTAGACATTTCTTCAGCTGAGTTTGCAAGCTTAATTATCGGTTTTGTCATATTATATGTCAGGTAAGATATTACAAGTACATTGAGCAGTATTACGGAAATTATTAGAATCAAATTTGCAGACCAAAGTTTATTAAGATACTCCGACATGCCAAGATATTGATTGGTATTATTATTTAAGATGTTAAGGTTCAGACGGTCTGTATATGTTCTGATATAACCAGTTATCCGGTTTGCCTCGGTGTACCTCGCTATATACTCATCTGAGTTATCTGTTCTTTTAGTCTCTACGGCCGCTTCCGTTTCATTAAAATACGAATCGACCATGTATGCTATATCCTTGTAAATCAAATCATTCTGACTATATATCCCATGCAATTCTTTAAACATGTTCTGTGCCTTCTCACTAAAAATATCCTTGTATCTGTAATAGTTGACCAAACTATCCGAATCGGAGGTAACAAGGTAGTTAGTCAGATTGGTATTTACGTTATACAAATCGCCGAGAAATTTTTCAATTTCAACATTAATGGCAAACATATCATCCATTTTCTCGATTACATTGCTGGATAAATTCAGGATAAATATGCCTGAAGCACTGGTTAGAATCATAGTAAGAACAAATATCGCAATAATCCTGGACTTTATGCTATTAAACATTCTATCCCATATCTTTTTCATAGCTAATTTACCTTTTTATTATTTTTGATCAATATTTATGGCTGTATATATATCAGTAGCAATGTTCACATAACTCGACTGGAAGGAATCACCGAAGCTTCCGCACAATACCTCTACACTTTTATATCCCGCATTATAACCATTCCTGTCCAACACACCGAATACGATTCCTTTTTTTATATAATACTTTATCTCATCAGTTATACCTGTACCTACTATGATAACTTCCCCTACAAGATTACGTTCTACAATTACTCGTGCGGCTGCCGCCGTATCCTTGGCATTTGTGCAGAAAATCACGTCGACATCAGAGTGCTTTGTCAGGATGTCTCTTGTCAGGTCTTCCGCACCAAGCAGATTGCTGTTTTTATACAATGTACATAGCAGGTTTATCTTTTTCTCACTTTCAATTACACTGGTGATGCCGCTCAGCATAATATCACTCTGTGATATTAAGGTTTTATCGGTCTCACTTCGACTCTCATCTGTTAATATCACTGCCAGATTGATCGGAGGTCCCTTATCCGATGCCTGAGATATGAGCTTAGCTGCTTTTACTCCATAATCATAAAAATTGTTTCCAACATACGAAAGCCTGTCACTGTCAATAATCTCAGCCAGTCCAACAACAATATATATACCTGATTTGGCTGCGCTTTTAATCGCATCCAAATACTCGGGTGAATTCTCGCCATTTACAATGATGCCGTCAATCCTGGATTTATTCGCAATGTTTACATACTCTACAGTTTTGTCAATGCTGTCCGGATCAGATATCGGGTTGTATTCGATTGCGGCATTATGCACTTTTCCCGCTTCAAATACGCCTTCTTTAAAGCTCTGCCAATACTCATCGTCTCTGGAATTCATAATTAATGAAAGATGATATTTTGGATTCTCACTAAATACATTTGTAGCTTTTTCGTCATAAACTTTATTGACCATTCTAAAATAGTGTGCAGCCATTATTGCAGATGTAACCACAGTGGCAAACAGAATGGTTAATGTAATTTTGTATAACCATTTCATTCCTTACATCCTCCCTACCATGCCGACCAGTCTGTTGCTAAAGCTTAAATAATTATACCACAAATGGGGAATAAAATCTAAATTATGTATATAAAAACACTAAGCATATGATTGATATGCTTAGTGTTTTTATACCATTCGTAAAACTCAGCCGAGTCTGGACTTTGATTTCGAGTACATGTCAAATGCTACAGCGAGCAACACCACCATCCCTTTTGCGACAGACTGTAAAAAGACGTTTAGACCTATAATAGACATGCCGTTATTCATAACGCCCATAATAAAGGCACCCACGACAGCACCCCATATAGTTCCTATACCGCCGTATGCGGAAGCGCCACCGATAAAACACGCACCAATAGCGTCAAGCTCAAAGTTCGCTCCTACATTAGGCGAGGAGGCCATACTTCTTCCCGCAGTCACAACGGCTGCGACACCCGCTAAAAGCCCCATGTTCGAATACACCAGGAACATCATCTTTTTTGTGTTGATCCCTGAAAGCTCCGCCGCTTTAATGTTTCCTCCCATAGCGTAAATATGCCGCCCGGGTATAGTCTTAGTCGCAATAAAGGTATAAATTGCATACAAGGCGGCAAGTAAAATCAGCATTATTGGCAAGCCCTCATCCATCGCCAGCCAGTAAGCGAAAATATTAATAACTATAAAAAATAAAATGACCTTTATAATGTCAGACTTTAAAGATGGCACCTCATACCCACGTACTATTTTGCTTTTCCTGTTGAAAATAATAAACAATACATAAATAATGGATAATGCAAGGCCCACAACAAGCATCGTTACATTCAGAAAATCAGGCTTATTTTCCAACTTAAGTAAACTGCCGATGCGTAAGAAATCCGGGACAGTTTCCGGAGCGATGTCGGGAACCGAACCTGTTCCTATAGTGACATAAAGACCGGAAAGCGGTAATGTCTTACCATTAAGTATTATGTTATTAAGCCCCCGGAAGACAAGCATGCCTGCCAGTGTTGTGATAAATGGCGGCACCTTTACATACGCTATCCAGAAGCCCTGCCACACACCTGCCAAAAGACCGGTTATAATACTAATGATTATTGCAAGCCAGGATGGCAGACCAATGGTCGTAGCCATCAGTCCCGACATGGCACTTACCAGAGCAACTAACGAGCCGACCGAAAGGTCGACATTACCACCAGTCAATATACAAAACATCATTCCTATGGCCAGTATAAGCACATAAGCGTTCTGTCGCACCAGCATCGATACATTCCTGGGCCAGATGAGCTTACCACCGGTCGCTACCCCAAAAAATACCATAATGGCAACCAGTGCAAAAATCATCCCATATTGCCGTATGTTACGGTTCATAAATTCCTTAATGCTGTTCATTTATATTCCCCCCATCGTCCCGCTGAGCTTCTTATTATTGTTGACATGATGTCCTCTTGGGTCGCTTCGCTCGTCTTCATTTCTCCTGCAACACGTCCCTCGTTGATTATGTACAAGCGGTCCGTAATTCCCAATATTTCGGGCAACTCCGAAGAGATCATTATTATGCATTTCCCGGCGTCCGCCAGCTCTAATATTATCTTGTATATCTCATACTTTGCTCCAACGTCGATCCCTCTCGTAGGTTCGTCTAGTATAAGAACATCGGGGGAGGCAAATATCCATTTGCTAAGCACCACTTTTTGTTGATTTCCTCCCGATAAATTGCCCACCTTTTGAAACACACTTGATGACTTTATGTTAAATCGTTTTCTGTAGTCCTTTCCAACAATTAACTCTTCATCTTCATTCACAACAAAGCCTTTTGTAATTGCATTTAAATTAGCAAGGGTAATGTTCTTCTTAATGTCCTGTATATGTACCAGTCCCGCTGTTTTTCGATCCTCGGTAACATAAGCTATGCCATTTGCTATTGCCTGCCCTATGTTGTCGAGTGTTATTTCCTTGCCATCCTTGATAAGTGCACCGCTTATCCTTTTGCCGTATGCTTTGCCGAATACACTCATTGCAAGCTCTGTCCTTCCTGCGCCCATAAGTCCGGCAAGACCAACTATCTCGCCCTTTCTGACGTACATGCTGACATCGTTTATGACAGCTCTTTCCTCATCAAGAGGATCATAAGCGAACCAATTCCTGATTTCAAAGCCTATCTCACCAATCTTTGGCGAATGCTTAGGGAAACGGTCCGTAAGCTCACGGCCTACCATTCCCTTTATTATTCGATGTTCACTGGTATCGTCAGTATTTCCCAGTGTTTCTATCGTCTTTCCATCCCGCAGAATGGTTATATTATTCGCAATCTTTATGATTTCATGGATCTTATGAGAAATGATTATGCACGTCAAACCATGCTCTTTATTAAGCGTCTGCAAAAGTTCAAGAAGGTGGTTGGAATCTTCGTCGTTGAGAGCAGCAGTCGGCTCATCCAGTATGAGTAGTTCACATTTCTTGGACAGTGCTTTAGCAATCTCAACAAGCTGCTGTTTACCAACACCTATGTTTTTTATCTGCGCGGTATACTTTTCATTAAGACCAACTTTCTTCATTAAGCCGATAGCCTCTTTGTTAGTCTCATCCCAGTTTATTACACCGTTCTTCGCTCTTTCATTACCTAAAAAAATGTTCTCCGCAATCGTCATAAAAGGACTGAGTGCCAGCTCCTGATGTATTATGGCTATTCCCGCCGCTTCACTGTCACGAATGTTTTTAAACCTGCATTCTGTCCCCTTGTAGATAATGTCACCGGTATATGAACCAAAGGGGTATATACCACTCAGAACATTCATCAGTGTAGATTTGCCGGCCCCATTTTCCCCAACGAGAGCATGTATCTCGCCCTTTTCCACTTGAAAGGTAACATTGCTGAGAGCGGTGACGCCAGGGAACTCCTTAGTAATATTTTTCATTTCAAGGATATATTCCGACATTGTCTGCTCCTTTATCGCGCCTGGTTTTTAATCTCGTTATTAAAATGGCGGCAGCCATGCTACCGCCATTTCAATACCTTCTAACACACTTAATTTACTTTGCGTCCGGTATATCTTCCAACTTATAGTATTTAGTGTCAATAAGAACCTCTTTCCAGTTGTCCTTGTTTGCAAACTTGATCTCGCAGTTGAATGAAGGAACATCAATCACTGCGTTGTTATAGCTTGCATTTGTAGGAACCTTCTCATTTGCGAGTATCGCATTGGTCATAGCGATAACCTGATCTGCGAGAATTCTGGTATCCTTGAAGATTGACATTGATTGCTCGCCGCGAATGATCTGACCTACATTAATCTTATCGCAGTCCTGTCCGGTAAGTACCGGGAAAGGTTTGGACGATGAGCCGTATCCTGCGGACTTCAAAGAAGCAACGATACCCTGTGCAAGGCTGTCATTGGGCGAGAGGACTACATCAATGTTCTTATCTGCATAATAAGCAGACAGAAGGTTATCCATTCTATCCTGGGCTCCTTTGGATTCCCAGTTCGTGATAGCAATCTGATCCGGGAATATAGTCTGGCCGGATTTGACTACGAGCACGCCGCTGTCTATGTATTTTTGTAGAACGTCCATAGCACCCTTGTTAAACAGTCCTGCGTTATTATCTCCCGGGTCACCACCGAAGCATTCCATCGAGAATGGGCCCTTTTCTCCTTTATCAAGACCAAGCTCTTTTTCGATGAATTCACCCTGCATCTTACCAACGCCATAGTTGTCAAATGTAGCATAGTAGTCGCACTTGTCAGTGTTTGTAATCAGTCTGTCATAAGCTATTACGGGGATGTTTTTTTCCTTTGCCTGCTTAAGAACGCCACCCAAAGCACCGCCGTCGATCGAAGCTATGACAAGAACATCGCATCCCATGGTGATCTGGTTCTCAATCTGAGTATTCTGAACATCCTGCTTATTGTCGGCATATTGAAGATCTACTTTGTAACCCTTTGCTTCCAGAGCAGCCTTAACATTGGTGCCGTCCTCATTCCACCTCTGGAGCGACTTTGTCGGCATCGTTACACCAACGAGTTTACCTGATTTCGCCTGACCACAGCCTGTGAAAACAGCTGCCAGCATAACCAGAACCAATAATAACACGATTGACTTTTTAGCCATAACCATTCCTCCGTTTTTAATTTATTGATATAAATTTTATACTGTGTTATGGCAAGTCAGAATAGAGATAATTATCAAATGCTGGTAATTTATTATCGCTAAAAAAAAACTAATATTTATATCTGGAATTTTTTAATATTAAAATATTATCCCAAACAACAATATTATATTCCACCGCTCCCGCTGCTGATTTATTTTCTTCATCTTATACATGGGATGCATCACACTCAAGTACCACCGTTCTGTTTTCTTTATCGATCTCAACGATACACAAGCTGGTTCCCTTGACAAAAGGCGGGTCCCATACTTTTTCCACAGGAAGCGCTTTGAATATGGACATGATTGTCTTTACGACGACAGCGTGCGTTACGATTAGCACATTTCCGTTCTGGTTTTCATCAATTATTTTCAGCAATGCCACCTCAATCCTGTCCCTCACCTGGAAAAAGCTTTCCCCGGATTTCGGCGCATACAGGTGCGGCGTCTCCCAGAACGCCTTGTGCTCCTGTGGGTCCAATTGCCTGACCTCAACATCGGTCTTTCCTTCCCAGTCACCAAGATTAATTTCTCTGAGGCTATCCTCTGGAACAATTGGAATATCACGATTTCCCCTGATCAGCTCAGCCGTATGGACTGCTCTTCCGCTTGAGCTTGAGTGGATACGAGCAAAATCCACATCCTTAAGCCTTTCCCCCAGCGCTGTCGCATCCTTTATCCCCTTTGCAGTCAGCCTCGAATCCTTGTGCCCCTGCATTCTTCTTTCAATATTCCATTCCGTTTCTCCATGCCTTGTAATATATAACCGTAACACAGCCGTCCTCCGTATATCTTATTTGATTGTTCTTATAACTTGCATTTGTCATCCTTCTTCAAACTTTTTACCTTTCGTTCACTTACATTAACATCACCAGGCGACCCTATCAGCAAAGGAGAATCAGGATTATGCATTTTATAGTTCTTCTCTGACAGCCCCCGGTTGAATGACGCATAGCAATAAAAGCATCCGTTTTTGCAGGTGTTATATGCGCCTATGTCAATACATTCAATACATCCGCAGTCTTTACGCTGGCCATCTCTCTTTACTTTATCCATCAAAGGGGCATTAATAATACTCTCTATCTTATCCCGGTCTATACAGGAGGCGTGTTGAATATTGTATTTGCTCAAGTCGATTTTTTCTGCGCATATTTTAATAGTCAATCTCTTTTGCGCTGCGATTTCTGAGAATCCCTCAGCAATCCTGTTCATTTCAGTTTCAGTAATATCACGAATAATGTTGTATTTGTTTGTTTTCCTATAGCGGTCAACGAAACTAATAATGCATTCATCAGTGTACCCAGAAAGCTTGCTTGCTAGCTTATAAAACGAATCAATGTGATACTCAATTGGGAATTGATCGTTTATTATTATCGGATCATACCGCCAGATTACCTTTTGTCTTCCAATCTTGCTGCTTAATCTCACAAATGTATCAATAATCTGTCTTTTGTTAACCAGAGCAGTCTCAATGTCTTTATTATATGGAGTTATTGTAAATTGGAAATAATACTTATAGCCCATGCTGTCTATAATATCCAGTTTCCCTAATAAAGGCTCAGGATTTTTTGACCAGAACACAATGCAGTCTACTACGTCAGTATTAAGAGCAACTTTGCTTACCTGAGCATTATTCATAGGATTTCTGATATAAATAAAACCAGCTTTCAGCCTGTTTATAAACCATTGCGAATAGTATGCGGGTATGTCGGTCCTTCTGCTAACACTAAGTATCATATCATGCCTCGTTATTGCTCGTCGATCACTTCATTTAGAAAGAGGTATGCACCATATATAAAGGGCCGCAATCAGCAGCCCCTTGATTGTAACAATAGTATATCTATTTGAAATAATATGTCAATAAAAGATCGAATTTTGATTTTCCTCCACATATATGTTGCTTTTTGCATCAAAAAAACACTCCGGGCAATACTATCTCTATAGTTGTACGGGAGGATCAATATGCGGGAAGATGAGAAGGGCGGAGAATACAAAAATACCCACGTTGAAAAGAAAGCTGATTACACGGCTGTTGCGATAGCTTTCATCAAGTATACAGCATATGTGATCATATTTTTTGGTTTCTTGTGGTTTCTGGTGAAATACATTTTGCCGTTTTTTGAATAGGAGCTATATAATACATTATATCTATCATAATTGAAAAGGCAGCCTGATAAAATTACCAGACTGCCTGCCCATTTATCTCTACTGAATATCTATTTTTCTACACTTTGTTTTTGATGGTTCAACCTTAGGCACTTTAATTGAAAGGATACCATCTTTATACTC
>JAEYON010000081.1 GCA_023411645.1 Bacillota bacterium
AATAAAAAAAGCATGGGAACAATTTTTAAAAGAATTTTTACAAGTATTTCTAAGGCTTCATTCTGCATATATCTGGTACACAAATTTTTTATTTACATTTTTGATTTGAACGGATTAAAGGTGAGCATTTTGCCTGCTTTTCTTTCGATACCTCTTTTGGTGTCAGCTAATTTAATTTGCAGTGTTATTGTATATTTTGTGCTTTCTCGTATACCAGTTGTGAATAAATATCTTATATAGACTCTTTAGAATAAGTATACATCCGCATGAAACGGTTATTGTTCATAAATGTTTCACGTGAAACATTTTTGTGTTTCTGTTAAGTGAAGAACTAATTAATATACTATGTCACATACTATCAAACTATGTTATAATATCTGCATGTGAGTTGAGAGGCAGATATTATACGCCTCCGGAGGAATTAGCCCGTCGTGCGAAATTTTCGGTTAATGCTGAAACGCACGCGGCTAATTATATCATGAATTTATCCAAATTCATGATATAATTACAGAGGTCTTGTGAGTTGAATTTATTTTTAGGGAGTGACAAAATGGCCAAGGTGATTGCGATTGCGAACCAAAAAGGCGGTGTAGGTAAAACGACAACCGCTGTAAATCTGAGTTCGTGTCTTGCATTTAAAGGTAAAAAAGTGGTGATTATTGATATTGACCCGCAAGGTAACACAACGAGCGGCCTTGGCATTGATAAAAAAACGATAGATAAGTCCATTTATGACGTTATTATCAATGATGAAAAGATAGAGAATGCACTAATAAAGACCATGATCGATAATCTGTACATATGTCCTTCAAATATTCAACTGGTAGGAGCCGAGGTTGAATTGGTATCTGTCATCTCAAGAGAGACAAGAATGAAGATTGCAATTGAAGGTATCAGGGATCAGTATGACTTTATTCTTATCGACTGTCCTCCATCTTTGGGTCTTTTGACACTTAATGCATTAACTGCATCTGATACGATTCTCGTTCCAATTCAATGTGAGTATTATGCACTGGAAGGATTGAGCCAACTGATGAATACAGTGAAGCTTGTACAGAGACATCTCAATCCGTCGCTGGATGTAGAAGGAGTTGTCCTTACTATGTTTGATGCCCGGACGAATTTATCACTTCAAGTGGTTGAAGATGTTAAGAAACATTTTAGAAATAAAGTATATCGGACGGTGATTCCGAGAAATGTCAGGCTCAGCGAAGCTCCCAGCTTCGGTCTTCCAATTATTTTATATGATTCAAAATCCAAGGGCGCAGAGTGCTATCTGGATCTGGCGCAGGAAGTTATAGACTATTCTGAGGAGGGCAGGCAGTAGTATGAAAAAGGGACTTGGTAAGGGCCTGGGTGCGTTGATCACGTCTGTTGAAACAGATGATAATGGAGTAAGGGAAATTAGAATAAACGAGGTTGAGCCTAACAGCGGTCAGCCGCGTAAGAATTTCAACGATGAAAAGCTGGATCAGCTTGCACAATCCATTAAGCAGCACGGTATTGTCCAGCCTCTGATAGTCCAGAGAGATGGAAGTCAATATAAAATTGTTGCCGGTGAAAGACGCTGGCGCGCGGCCAGATTAGCTGGATTAAAAACGGTACCCGTCATCATAAGAGATCTTTCGAATAAACAGGTGATGGAGATTGCCTTGATCGAAAATCTTCAACGAGAGGACCTGAATCCAATAGAAGAAGCAGAGGCGTATGATAAGCTCATGAATGAGTTTGCAATGACGCAGGAGGAGATTGCGGTGACGGTTGGGAAGAGCAGACCGGCTATTGCCAATTCACTCAGACTTCTTGCTCTTCAGGATAAGATACGGACGAGACTTATTGATGGGGAACTCACCAGCGGTCATGCCAGGGCGCTGCTTACGATAGAAGATAAGGAGCTGCAGGTCAGAGCGGCAGATGAGATAACGAGAAAGGAACTAAATGTACGCGAGACAGAGCAGCTTGTTAAGCGGTTGACTCAGTATAAGCATACAAAAAAGAAGAAGGCTGAGGATGTAGAATATCTTGCGATTGAGGAAAGGTTCAGGGAAGTACTTGGAACCAAGGTAAAAATCATGAATAATAAGAATAAGGGAAAAATCATGATAGAATATTATTCGCTCGATGAGCTCGACAGACTCATAAGCCTTATGGAAGAAATAGACACAAAAAGGCAAAAATAGCCACGCTCTAAAATGGCTGGCAAGCCCCTTTTTGAAGGCAGGTAATGAAGAGACCCTTCTATAGGGTAAAGACGATTTTAGAGCTAAATAGGCGTATTAAAAGCAATTTACTTTTTCAGAAGAGATTTGTGAAGGAGAAATATGTATGGATGAGTTTTTTAATATTTCACTTGAATGGATTATATTAATCTTTATCAATTTGCTTATTATTCTTATTTTATTTTTGATGATTCTTTCCAGCAAAAAGAAAATAAAAAAATTGAACACAAAATATCAAAAGTTTATGAATGGATTAAGCGGAGCAAATATAGAGGAAGTTCTTGAAGCTTGTATTGATAAGACAAACGGTGTGATTGAAAAAAACAAGGAATTAGAATATCAACTTAACACATTGAAGAGGAATATGTATTATTGTGTACAGAAGATTGGGGTCGTCAGATATAATGCATTCGACAATGTTGGAAGTGATCTGAGTTTTTCTATTGCGATCATGGATAACAATGATGATGGTGTTGTTCTGACCAGTCTGTACTCAAGAGACAGTTCATCTACATATGCTAAACCGGTTTCTTCAGGAAAATCTAAACATGCTCTTTCGGCAGAGGAGATTAAGGCAATTGACCTGGCAAGAAGGTCACATATTTCCAGCTTTTCTGAGTGAGCTTTATCTGTTCACCTATAGGAAATTATGTTAGGCAAGTCCTATACATGGGGATTGGAAAGGGGATTCCCCTTTCCCGATTTAAGGAGGGTACTCAGGAGCGTAGCTTCGTCGAAATGAACCATAGGGTTTCATAGCGAGAAATAAAATTTGAAGCATTTTGTTCTTTTGAGGGGAAAATTATGAAGGAAAATAAAAAAGCTAGTATTTGGCTGTATGGGGTAATTCTCTTTACCAGTGCGTTTATTGTTCTGCTGTTCGCTGGCTATAGCCAGATCAGGATAAATAAGGATTTAAATGATTATAAAAGCCAGGTATTTAACACTGAGTCAGAGAAAAATGAATATTTGCGGAATTTTGCAAGTGCGCAGGAAATGAATGTAGAACTTAATAAGGAGATTAGTCTTCTGAAAGAGGAAAACGCAGCTCTAAATAAGGAAATCGATGATTTGACTGATAAAAACGCGATTCTTCAGGAGACTCTGCGCTATAGACAGGAGGCTTCTGATAATTTTTCAAAGGTGATTAGTATTTATCTTGATGGAGATGTAATCCGTACAGTTGAACAGCTGAAAGCTGTGGATGTTGCAAAGCTGGATCAAATGACGGCTGAAACCTTTAAAAAGCTTGAAGAAAAGGTAATGGCGGAGGCCGGAAAGAAACTTTTTGACGAGGGTATTTCACTATATGAGAGGGCGAAATATACTGAGGCTGCTGAAAAGCTCCTGCTTTCATTTCAGTATGCACCAAAGGCGGAGTTTTCAGACAAATGCCTTTATTATCTGGCTTACGCGCATATGAGAACCGGTAATAAGGAGGCGGCATTAGAGCATATGAATCAATTGGTTCTGGAATATCCGCAGAGTAAATATATGGGCAGGGCAAAACAGTTTATAAGCAGAAATTCATAAGAACAGTATTTTGCAGAGACCCAATTATAGGCATTTTTAGACCTGTGTCTGGCCCAGAATGTGGTGTTGACAAAGTTCCGGGCATATAGTAGAATATACTACGTCGCTCTATAAAAGACAAGGAGAGATGGTCGAGTTGGTTTAAGGCACCGGTCTTGAAAACCGGCGTAGTCGCGAGGCTACCGTGAGTTCGAATCTCACTCTCTCCGCCATAGAATCTTTATTACCATACCTGGAGAAGTACCCAAGCAGGTCGAAGGGGACGGTTTGCTAAACCGTTAGTAGGGGTAACTCTAGCCGGGGTTCGAATCCCCGCTTCTCCGCCACAATTTGTCCGAAAAGCCTTGCGTAGCAAGGCTTTTCGGCGTTTAATAAGAAATTTTAGTGCATTTTGAGTGCTTATGGTCTAAAATACCTTTAGAATGCACCATATAGTTCGAATGATGCATTCTTTATTTATGAAAAACGGCATTATCAAAGCATATCTACATAGATCAGATTGATGTATGACTCTTTCAATGTGAATGGACTTGATTGCAAATCATAATCTTTTGGGATACTATAAAAACAGATGAACGCAAGAAAAAAGCGCCCTACATTCAAAGGGACTTGTATGCCTTTAAC
>JAEYON010000058.1 GCA_023411645.1 Bacillota bacterium
GGCGCAGAATCCGGCTATGTCAGGCTGTTCATCAATGTTGGCAAAAAGGACAAAGTGCAGCCGGGAAATATCATACAAAGCATTGCATCGACATCAGGTCTACCGGGGAAGCTGATTGGCGCCATTAATATATATGATGCCTATACATTTGTGGAAGTGCCAAAGGAGTACGCACACAAGGTATTGGATTCCATGAAGAATTATACTCTCAAGGGCAGGAAGGTTAACATTGAGGAATCTAATAAGAGACCTGCTATTAAAAGACGATTTGGCAGCAGGAAAAGATCATGATATAATATCTGCAACAATCCAGGCGCAGATATTATATGCCTCCGGCGGAAATATGGCCGTGCGAAATTTTTGGCTTATGCCAAAACGCACATGGCCAAATATATCATGATAAATCATGATATATTGTCTGCAACAATCCAAGCGCAGATATTATATGCCTCCGGCGGAAATATGGCCGTGCGAAATTTTTGGTCGCTGCGTACAGGTTGTGAAGGCGCGAGACATATAGAAGAGGAATGAGCAGGAGGAGGAAATGCAGTTACTTGAGGAGGTCATAGGAATTGCGGCTGCCACATTTTTTGCAGCGAATTCCATGTTTGGAAGTCCGGCTGTGGCTGCTATGTCTAAGAATACAGCACAAGCCGTGATATCAGGAGAGGTTGTCGAGTGTCTGGAAGCGGTAGATGATTCGTATATGCTGTCAGCAAATGCTGATGATATGATCGGAACTGCCGTTGGGGCAGCATTTGATGCCATTGTAATTTCAAAGGAATATGACGAGAGGGCATGGTACCGGGCACAGATTCCCTTGAAGAAAGAATATCAAAAGCTGGTATGGGATTATTGCAGGGAAAGAGAGCTGGATTACTTTGATATGCTTGCATTGATTGCGTTGGAGAGTAATTTTGATGAAAAGTGCTCCAGCACAAACGGAAGGTATAGAGGTTTTTTCCAGATCAGCAAGATCCATTGGGCCAGTCTTTCGGAACAATTAAACACACCGAATAATCCCATGGACGGCGCGGTGAATATTAACTGGGGAACAGCGATGTACAGTTGGATCCTCTCGGATGAGCGGGTCAGGAATCTGGATGGAAATGCGAAACGGGACGCCGCCCTCTCCATATTTAATAGGGGAACCGGAGGCTATGACAGAAAAGGACTTGCCTCTTCTTATCTGAAGGTGTTTTATAAGAAAAGGGCTCAGATCGAATATTATTTTGCACATGAGTAATCGTACCAATAACATCAACAGCAATAACCCTTCGCGGGCAAATAGCCCGCAAAGGGTTTAGTAGAAGGGATACCCGCCGAAGTACCCCGGGAATCCAAAGAAGGGGCGTCTTCTTCTGCGAATCAGGCTACCTATGAGCAATGCTCCGATAAAGTCCCTCAAAACTCGTCTGCCGCCTCCAAAGAACTGTCTCTCATCTGCGTTGGGGCTTTTTTTGACAGCGGCTTCCACTGTCGGTTCAACCTTCTTGTAGATATCCTCTACCATCGATTCAACCTCTGTGTTGGACGGACATTTTTCTCCGAATTTTTCCATCCATTTATCACATGTATTCTCAACAACAGGCGAGATCGCTTTATAAGTCTCAGGATACATATTTTCAAGCTCTTCCTCGTTTGCTGATTCGAATGTCGGGTACATATTCTGCATCGGCATTGTACCCATTGGATTGTGCATATTCTGCATTGGCATGGTTGCCATCGGATTGTACATATTCTGCGTCGGCATAGTGGGCATTGGATTAAACATCTGCTCCGGCATTGTGCCCATTGGGTTGTGCATATTCTGCATTGGCATAGTGCTCATAGGGTTATACATATTCTGCATTGGCATGGTTGCCATCGGATTGTACGTCTGTTCCGGCATGGTCGTCATCGGGTTGTACTGGTTCTGTGACGGCATTACCTGCATACCGTCACGATAATAATCATACATGTATTATCCTCCTCACATTAATTTATTGGTAGTTCCTATGCTATAATTTATGAGTATATTGCGAGAAGGGTTACGCTTAATTGCATTATGTCAATTAATCTTTACAGATGCCAAAGGGAGCTTTCGGCTTTTCACAAAACCGGAAACGCTGTCAATAGCACTAAATACAATCACTATAATAATGAATGCCGTTAAAAAGCTTTGAGATTCTTTGGCAACGTCCACTACCGGCTTATTTATTACTTCTGCAATGCGTGAGATTAATTCCCCATTGATTATCGAGCGGTCGCTGAACATTACAAAGACAAATATGCTAGAAGCAATGTTGTTTATAGTATTTGCAATGGCCAGAGGAAGATTCCAGCGCGAGACGATTAGCTTGTAAATGGACAGTATAAAATTTGCAGCAGTCAACAGGATGATTACTGCGACATAGGACTGCAGTCTATCTAAATTAAATACAGGCAGGATGAGCATCATGCCTGAACTTCCTTTCTCATACCATCCGAACAGCTGTGGCTGAAAAATTAGAATTGCAGCAAAAATAATCGTGAAGACCATCTCTACTACTATTTCTGCACGGCTTATCCTGCTTTTAGCTGGTATAGCCGACTTAAACAGATCATCAACAGACCAATCTTTCTTTAAAAAAGAAGAATTTCCTTCACCCAAACCAGACCTATCCAATATGGCAAAAACAACCGTGACCCATAAAAAAGCCTGGACTGCGCCGTCAATTACAGCGCTGATAACTCCGATTATGGCATTAGTAATAAAACTAATTGAATCTGCTGAGATATTTTCCAGAGGGTTGGAGATATTCTCCAGAATCCCTATAAAAGCAAATACGATTGCAGCGATGCCAATTACAAGCTTCAGTACGGAAATATAGTTGTCATAGAGGTTTGGTCCTATAAGGTATCTTTTTGTCTGACGGTATTCATTTGCCAGCCTGGCCGGGTTGCCTAGCTTGCCAAGAACATTGCGAATATCTTCCTCTGTAGGAGTATCGGGCAGCATGTCTTCAATGTTTGCCCTCAGTTCCTTTTTTACGTCCTCCCGTGTATCTTCCGGCAGACGTTCTGCTACTGCTTCTAAATAGCGTTCAATCCAATTCATTTGATCCATATTATTCATCCTCCCTCATTAATTCCTCAAGCTGTGCCGAAAGGCTTTTCCACTCGCTTTTCAGCCGCTGGTATACCATTTTGCCGTCGTCGCTTAATATGTAAAATTTTCGTGGACGGCTTTCGCTTGTGTCCCACTCACTGGTCAGCAGACCTTGCTTTTCAAGCCGACGCAGCAGTGGATATAATGTGCCTGCATCAATGGCCGCATTTTTCTCGTCCATCTTTTGAACAAGAGAATAGCCATATTCGGGGCGGTTCAGCTGGCTGAGCACCGAGATGATCAGCGTGCCTCTTCTAAGCTCTACAACTAGGCTGTTTATTAAATCATCCATTTCTCTCATGTCACCACCTCAATTTCATTATACTGTACGACATACAATATTGTCAACAAATAATTATTAAAATATAATAATTATTATCTAATAATACTTATTATGCGAATTGAGACTTAGCGAGTTGGCCAATGTATTCTCTTTCGGTATCAAAGGAGAATAAATAAAATGAATATCCATTGAGATAAGTAATACATAAGGGGATGGTGCGGGATGTGGGAGATATTTTCTAACTTTGACAATGTAGTCTATGACCTTATTTCAGGCTGCATAACAGACAGCATGACACGTTTTATGCGATTTATTACATTCTGGGGGTCTGAGTGGACGATAACTGCTTTTGCTGCTGCATTCCCGGTTTTTGTGTTTCTTTTCAAAAAGAAGCGCTTCTATCGATGGAGTCTGGCGGCAGCAGCCAATATTGCTTTTGGTGCACTGCTTAATGTTATACTCAAAAACCTTTTTTTACGGGCAAGACCCGATTTGCTGCAATTAGTTGAAGTCAGCGGGTACAGCTTCCCCAGCGGACATTCGATGAATTCGATGATCTTCTACGGGTTTTTCATTTATATGATTTTAGAAAATATAAAGCACCGGGGCAAATATGCAATAACAGGTGCAATGGGACTGCTGGTGCTAATGATTGGCATCAGCCGGATTTATCTAGGCGTACACTTCGCAAGCGATGTCCTCGCAGGTTTTGTCATAGGTCTGGTCTGGCTTATCCTGTTTATCAGGCTGACAGATCGGCATTTATTGCAAACAAGAGAATATTGAAACGTTAGGCATGTTAAATAAATCATAAACGTTTCTCAATGCAATGTATCTTAAAAAGATAGAGCAGATGTAACAATACACCTGCTCTTACCTATAATGTCATTTGTCTATTTTTTTACTACGGGTACCCAGATTTGACAATGGTAGTCTTCTGATTCTGAATCACCCTGTGGATACACTTCAAGTTCGGGAGCGTCGGCATGCTCAAAGCTGGAAGCGGGGAACCACTCTGAGAATATTCTTCCCCATACTTTTTGAATGCTGTCCGGCATAGGGCCTACCGATTCAAACACCGCCCAGGTTGATGCGGGAATTGTGTACTCCTGAACGGACTCGTTCACTTCAACTGCCGGCTTCTCAATTGCAATAATGTAGGTGAATTCTTCATTACTATAGTCATTCCAACATATCCCCAATTTGCCCAATTTGCCTTCAAATTTTTCTAGTCTCTCATTGAACCCGTTCTCACAATTCTCCTGCCAAAACTCAGGGATCCTTTTATAGTTTTCCCCATCCTTTGTGCTAACTCTGATACTCTTACCTATAACCTTAAAAGCATCCTTATCAATAATTTTGTAATCCATATCTTTATCTCCCTTCAATGATAACTGAAATGAGATTCGCGGATGTGCCTTGAGCTTTACCCCCTGCTCGCGCGCTGCCGAAGGATTTATACCATGCACTCTGCGGAACGCTTTGGAAAAAGATTCAGGCGAGTCATATCCATACTTCAAGGCAATATCCAATACCTTTCCTTTTGTAGCTGCCAGTTCCTGTGCTGCCAGGGTCAGCTTTCTCTTGCGAACATACTCAGCTACAGTAATACCTGTAAGCATATGAAACATCCTCTGAAAGTGAAAGGCGGATGAATATGCAACCTTAGCAACCTCTGCTGCATCATAGGGTTCTTCCATGTGCTCCTCCATGTACTCTACTGCATAACTCATTCTTTTGAACCACTCCAAAGCGCTTACCTCCTTTCGTTGTCTATATACTATCATGCCTGAAGAAAACATTCCTGTCATTCCTTGCTATTAGGTAACGGATTTTCGATATAAATTCAGTTATTCATTTTTATATGACATAACAAATATTGTTACATATATTGATTAATTGTTTATCCTGTTGTATAATTATAATCAGGTAATAATATCAGGTAATAAATGTATTGCTCAAATGTTATCGACATGTCGATGAGTGGGGGGATTACAATGAGAAATGGAATTAATATATCTGAAAATAACGGAAGAAGAGTTGTAACCGGATTGGGGTACTATGAGCCAAGAGCGGTCAGTGACCTCAGGGAACTGGTGAAGGGCAGCGTTCAAAAATATGGGGATGCAGTCGGCTTTAAGTATAAGGACGCGGAAGGAAAAATCATCGGGAAAACATATATCGAATTCGACCGTGATATTGATTCGCTGGGCACGGAGCTAATCTCAAAGGGGTTAAAGGATGCCAGAATAGCCATTATCAGTGAGAATAGATATGAATGGGGAGTATGCTATTTCTCAATTATTAACGGAACAGGAGTTGCGGTGCCGTTGGATAAATACCTCCCCCGAAACGAGGTGGAGAACCTTGCCAAACGAGGTGGAGTTAAGGCGATCTTTTACAGCCCGGCTTTTCATCAGATGATGACAGAACTGGCCAAAGCCTGCGATGAGATAAAATACTATATCTGCATGGAGAAAAAAGATGATTTGCATTTACCGGATTCCCGTTTTTTAAACCTGCCGGATCTAATTGCTCACGGAAGAACACTGCTGGATGCCGGTGACAAATCATTTACGGATGCTGCAATAGACAGGGAGAAAATGTCCATTCTGCTCTTTACATCTGGTACGACAAGCATATCAAAGGGAGTAATGCTGTCACATTCAAATATTGCAACCAATATTGCAAGCATGTCAACGATCATCTATGCAGGACCTGGAGATGTCCACCTATCGCTGCTTCCTCTGCATCATACCTTTGAGAACACAATCGGATTGATGTATATGGTGCATAGTGGAGTCTGCATAGCATACTGCGAAGGGATAAGGTTTATCGCACAAAACCTGCGGGAATATGGTGTGACCATACTTGTTGCAGTTCCGGCCATATTGGAGTCTATGTATAAAAAATTGCAGGAGGGTATACAGAAATCGGGGAAAGCTAAATTGATAGGAATTCTCACAAAGATATCTGATATTCTAAGGTTTTTGGGCATTGATCTGAGACGGAAGATATTTAAGAGTGTGTTTGAAAAGCTGGGACCAGGATTGAGACTTGCTGTTTCCGGAGCTGCTCCACTGGATCCGGCAGTAATCACCGGATTTGAGAAGATGGGCCTTATTCTGCTTCAGGGATATGGCCTTACGGAGACCTCTCCTGTCATTTCCGCATGTAATGATTTTATTAATGCCCCCGGCACAGTCGGTTATCCTATGGCTGGTATCGAGGTCGCAATTGACGCGCCTGACGAGAATGGAATGGGTGAAATCATAACCCGCGGAGGCAATGTGATGCTTGGATACTTTGAGGATCCGGATGCGACGGCGGAGGTTATCGATACGGAGGGATGGTTCAGAACAGGTGATCTTGGCATTATAGACGAGAAGGGACTGTTGCGGATCACCGGCCGTGCAAAATCGATGATTGTATTTACCAACGGGAAAAAGGCTTTCCCGGAAGAGTATGAGGTGCTGCTCAATAATATACCGGGGGTCAAGGATTCCTTTGCATGGGGAAACAAAGCGGCTGACGGAGATATACAGGTGTGTGCCGAATTGGTCATTGACAGGGAAAAATTTGAACAAAGCGGTGACGGAATGCCGTCTGAAAGCGAGCTGTCCGCCACTTTTGGCGCTGCGATAAAAGAAATAAATAAAACGCTCCCGCAGTACAAAATTATTCGGTACTTTGTCATGACAAATGATGATCTTGTCAAGACAACCAAAATGACTATCAAAAGACCTGTCGAGTATGAAAAGGTAACAAAACTGTTGGAAAAGGCAGGACTTGAAATGAGGAAGGCTTCGGGCAGGATTATTGATACACTCGAATAGGTGTAATTGGCTGCGGAAAGCCTCTGTTCTAAAGACGGGGGCTTTTTTGCATTACGCCAGGCATTATGTGTAATTCGGTGGCGAAGAGAGGTGAGTTAATCATAATCCATTAATGGATGATTTTTCAATTAATGGGCGTTTACTTTTAAGAAATATCTATTTTTTTAATAGTTAATCCAAAATAACTGATTTTCAAGTGTGATTATGTTAATGGAATCAGGATTATATATTATTATTGCGCCCATTACTTGCAAAAACCACCACCGGCCAATAAAAATGAATTCAGGGAGCTTGTTTGAAGTCGGTTTATACCCTCATAATGTGATATTTTGAAAGCTATCGCTAATAATGAGAAAAGAAAAACTGTCTAGACAGCCCCTTTTTCTCACTGTGGAGCATAATTAGAAAATTGTAGTAAAATAAATTAAAATATGTTACTATATGTATAAAAATTGCATGGATGTATAGATATAGTTAATACTGTGAGTCTTTTAGCAAGAGTTTTTTTCAAGCATGCATCGCATATACTCCTTCGTTGGAGTTTTATACGACATGTCGTGTAATTATTAAGAAGGTGGTAGATTATACGACATGTGTCGCTGTAGAAGGAGTTCTACGAAATGCCATCCATCGGACGTCGCCCGGGCCTCTGGCCGTCGGGCGAAATTGGCGCTCTGCGTGATAGTAATTATTTGGAGGACTTGATGTTAAGAAAAGGCAATAGTTTATTAAAAACGTTATGGCAAAGAAAATTATTTTATATATGTGGATATTTTGTTGGATTGCTTTTAATTTTCTTAAATAAGATATTAGGAAGTAAAGTGAATTTTTCCGATTTTTTTGTGATGCCATTTGCGTGTAGTCCAGTATTTGGTTTTATTCTTTATCTTGTGAAAAAGGAGCCTGAAAGGTTAAAAAGAGAAGGCCGTATAATTATTTTTTCAAAAGAAGGTTTAGTTCATATGGGATTGTCATTTGCGTTTATTATTATATATGGAATACTGATAAAGATAATTAATAAATTTTGAAATGAAGTGCTCCGGCCTTGACTCCGCCGTGCGGCCGGAGGATGGATGGCACTTCGCAGAACAAAGCAGTCAGAGCAAGGGCGTGCAAGGTCTGAGTCCCTGCTTTGGCTCCCGAAATAAAGGTCCCTGCAGCAC
>JAEYON010000090.1 GCA_023411645.1 Bacillota bacterium
ATCACCGGGTTCGTCCTTAATCAACCGGGCTTGATTAGCTTTAACCTTTATGGGCTTGATTTATACCTGTTTTTCTTTTTTATCCTCTGTTTTATCAGAGTATCATCCATTATGCTCCGGCGTCATACAAAAAACCGCCCCTTGTGAACTGAGGCGGTTCTATTACATCAACTTTTTTAGCTTTCTTCACCCGGTCAAGAGCAGTCTGCATTCTCACCTGTCTACTGCTCAGTCTCACCCTCCACTGCCAGAGGCTCGCAAGGTTCCTTATCCGACTCGTCATCTTCTTCCGCCTCTATTCTGGCAATGCTGACAACACGATTTCCATCGGAGGTTCTCATCAGCGTCACGCCTTGTGTGGCACGTCCCAGAATACTGATTCCGCATACCTCGGTCCTGATGATCGTTCCGTCGGAACTAATGAGCATGATATCGTCGGTCTCGTTGACCAGCTTGACGCCTACAACTGCCCCTGTCCTCTCTGTTACCCTGTATGTCAGTATTCCCTTGCCTGCTCTTATCTGCGTCTTATATTCATCCAGCTCGGTGCGTTTTCCGAATCCGTTCTCTGTTACCACAAGCAATGTAGCATCAGGTCTGGAGGTTGCCATTCCTATTACATAATCGTTCTCTTCCAGATGGATACCGATAACGCCCTGCGACACTCTGCCCAGAGGCCTGACATCGGTTTCCTGGAATCGTATGGACATGCCGTTCCTTGTGACGAGAATGATATCCTTTTCTCCGTCCGTCAGTCTGACATCAATCAGTTCATCATTTTCTCGCAATGTAACGGCAAGAAGACCGCCTTTTCTAATATTGTCATACTGCATCAGATCAGTTTTCTTCACATGGCCGTCTTTTGTTGCCATGATCAGATATAGGCCTTCCTTATACTCTGCTATAGGAATAACCGCCGTGATCTTTTCTTCTCCATCCAGCTCCAGCAGATTTACGATGGCCGTTCCTTTAGCCGTGCGCCCTGACTCCGGTATCTGGTACGCTTTTAGCCTGTAAACCCTTCCCTTATTCGTAAAGAAGAGAATATAGTGATGCGTGGAGGTAATGAACAGGTTCTCCACAAAATCCTCCTCACGGGTACTTAGTGCTGCGATACCCTTCCCTCCGCGCTTCTGGCTCTTGTAGGTATCGGCGGGGAGACGCTTGATGTAACCGAAATGCGTCAGCGTTATCACGCTCTCCTCTTCCTCAATCAAGTCTTCAATATCGATATCGTCTTCGTCTGCGATAATCTCGGATCTTCTTTCATCACCGAATTTATTTTTTATCGCTTGTAATTCTTCCTTTATTACATTAAATAAAAGCACTTCATCCGCAAGTATGCTTCTATAGTATTCAATCTTCCCGAGTATCTCATTGTATTCCGCTTCCAGCTTGTCTCTCTCCAGACCGGTGAGTCTGCCGAGCCTCATATCAACAATAGCCTGAGTCTGCCGGTCGCTTAATCCAAATCTTTCTGCCAGTCCTTGCTTTGCGAGCGCTTCTGTCCTGGAGCTCCTGATAATCCTGATGACCTCTTCCAGGTTATCGATTGCGATCCTCAGTCCTTCCAATATATGTGCCCTTGCCTCTGCCTTTTCGAGGTCAAAACGCGTGCGTCTTGTTATAACTTCCTTCTGATGCTTCAGATAATATTCAAGAGCCTGTTTAATATTAATGATTTTCGGCTCAAATTTGCCTTCATCACTTTGCACCACAGCCAGCATATTTGCGCTGAATGTATCCTGCAGTTGTGTATTCTTGTATAGCTGATTGAGCACAACATTTGCATTGGCATCTTTTTTAAGCGGTATGACAATTCTGACAGCATCATTCCTATCGGACTCATCATTGATATCCGAAATTCCTTCGAGCCTTTTTTCCTTTACCAACTCTGCGACTTTCTCTATAAGCCTTGATTTATTCACCTGATAGGGCAGATCCTTGATAATAATGCGCTGCCTGTTGTTGCTTAATGTCTCGATTTCCGCCTTTGCTCTAACAACAATTCTGCCCCTGCCCGTTCTAAGATAATCCCTGATGCCCTGTCTTCCGACGATCGTACCTGCTGTAGGAAAATCAGGACCCAGTATAAATTTGCCCAGCTCTTCTATTGTGATTTCGGGATTGTCGATCATTGCTACAATCCCGTTGATAACCTCGGTTAAATTGTGTGGCGGAATGTTTGTAGCCATTCCGACAGCGATACCTGAAGATCCATTCACAAGCAAATTCGGAAATCTGGATGGCAGCACGACCGGCTCCATCTCATGCTCATCAAAGTTGGGTTTAAAATCAACGGTATCTTTGTTGATGTCAGCAAGCATTTCATTTGAGATCTTAGCAAGCCTGGCTTCTGTATATCTCATAGCTGCAGGCGGATCTCCGTCTATGGAACCGAAGTTGCCATGTCCGTCAATAACGGGGTACCTCAGAGAGAAGTCCTGCGCCATCCTGACAAGGCTGTCATAAACAGCAGCATCGCCATGTGGATGATATTTGCCAAGAACATCTCCGACGGTTGTGGCACATTTACGATAAGGCTTTTCCGGTACAAACCCCAGAGTATGCATAGAATACAAGATCCTTCTGTGCACAGGCTTGAGTCCATCCCGTACATCCGGAAGGGCTCTGTCGATAATGACGCTCATCGCATAATCTATAAAAGATTTTTTCATTTCCGATTCTATATCAACCGGGATTACATTTTTTATGCTGGTTCCTTCTGTTTCTGCCATTTATCGTACCTCTTTCGTAATATCTAAAATTTACTGTCTCTACCTATTATTATACATACATTCTCTATTTTAATAAACTTTAACCGGGATGTCCACATCTTTTCCATAGCATGGCATACGGAACTCTTGTTTCCGCAGTTACACAATAAATAAAAAAAGGCTGCCATATCAGCAACCCATTTATATTATTAGCTACTATACCTTTGGCACTCTGACAATAAACTCAATATATTCTCCCCTGTCTATCTGTGCCGCTTTCGCATTAACACCGGATTTTTTCATCAGGTCAATTGCCTGTCGTATGGTATTAATGAAAATCCTTATGTCCTTTATGGTTTTTGTAAGCTTCTTTTCAACAGGCTTGTCCTTCCCCTGTTTTAAATACTTGTCAATGACTCTCTCAATCAGCTCTTCTGTCTTTTTAACGTTTAGCCCTCTTTCACAAACAAGCCGGAGCACCTTTAATTGAAGCTGTTCATCGTGAAGCTTCAGAAGCGCTCTGCCATGCCGCTCCGTCAGATTGTTGTCCGCAAGGATCTTCTTAACCAGCGGAGACAGCCGAAGCAGCCGGATTTTATTGGCCACCGTCGACTGGCTCTTCCCAATTTTCTGAGCGAGCTCTTCCTGCGTGAACCCGTGCTCGTTTATCAGATTATTATACCCTTCTGCCTCCTCCATATAATTCAGGTCCTCCCGCTGGAGATTCTCAATCAAGGCAAGTACAGCTGAGTCATTGTCAGTGATATTGATAATTATGGCCGGTATCTCTTTCAACCCAGCCATAATTGCAGCACGAAGTCTTCTTTCACCCGCAACAAGTTCATAATGATTGGAGGAAATTTTTCGCACATTGATCGGTTGTATGACTCCATATTGAGTAATTGATTCGCAGAGCTCCTCAAGGGCGCCCTTGGTGAACTGCTTTCTCGGCTGATAGGGATTGGGTCTGACCAGATCGATACTGAGATAGGTTATGTTCTTGACGTCTTCCTTTTTTTCCTGCTTCGGAATCTGAAGCTTATTCTCAAGCATACAGCACCCTCCTTTTCTTTTGGGCTTGTACCATATGCCTTTGTACAGGTACACACCCACATATTTTACAGTTATTCCCTGATTAATATGTGGAATATATTCGCTTCTGTATTTTTATTTTCCTTTTTTATGAAGGAAAAATCGTTCGCCTGATTTATATAAATTAATGCAAAACACAACCTAAGTCAACGGTTCTTTTGACGGTTTTCCTGGTTTTCTCGGGTATTTTGACGGAGTTTGTCGTAATTTTCTTACAATAATAATACTTCTGTTTATGTCACTGTCAGGTAAAGTGAAATCATGTACCTGTTCGATTTTTCCACCCAACAGCTCCAATGCCTTTGATGAGGCCTTTATCTCGTCAGTACTGCTGCCCTTCATTGCAATAAAAATACCTCCGGTTTTCACCAGCGGCAGACAATACTCCAGCAGCACCGGCAGTGAAGCGACCGCTCTTGCAGTGGCAGCATCGTACTTTTCACGGTGAACCGGCGATATGCCTGCATCCTCCGCCCTGGAACGGACCGCGGTTATACCTGTGAGCTTTAATTCTTCAATAACTGTATTCAAAAAACCGATCCTCTTCTCCAGTGAATCCATAAGAACGACCTGCAGTGAAGGCTGGACGATTTTCACCGGTATGCCCGGAAAGCCTGCACCTGTTCCGACATCAACGAGACTGTTGATACCGTCTAAAAAAGGAAGAATGCTCAAAGAATCGACGAGGTGCTTGATAATGAAGTCCTTTTCCTCTTCAATGGCCGTCAGATTCATTTTTTTATTCCATTCAAGCAAGATGCGTTTATATTCCAGCAGCGCCGAAACCTTTGCGTCATCCGGCTCAATCCCAAGCTGCCGAGCACCTGCTTTCATAAGCTCCACAGCAGGTTGCTGCACAGGTATTTGCTGTAGTATATCATTCTTTTGTAAGGGCTGTTCCAAAAAAGCCACCGTCCTTTTATTATGTGTCTTGACCAACTTGAATACCTTGAGTTCCTTGAGCGCTTTGGGCTCGTTAAACGCCTCGAGCTCCTTGAGTACTTTGACTGCCTTGAGTGCTCAGGTAGATCAGCAGTACCGAAATATCCGCAGGCGAAACCCCGGAAATCCTTGAAGCCTGCCCAACAGATACAGGCTTCATTTTTGTCAGCTTTTGCTTTGCTTCAATGCGCAGGCCGTGGATAGCGTTATAATCTATATCCTCAGGTATCAGACGGCTTTCAAGCTTTTTATATTGTTCTACCTGCAGGACTTGTCTTTTAATATATCCTTCATATTTTATAGCTATTTCTACCTGCTCTGCCACAGGATCGTATTTCTTTCGATTTTTATCCTTAAAGTGCTCGGGCCTTTCATTGTCAATGGCCTCCAGAGCACTGTAGGAGATTTCAGGTCGGCGCAGGAGCTCCGAAATCTTAATCCCTGATTTGATAGCCGTGCTGCCTAAAGAGGCAAGAAATTCGTTTACCTCCGGAGATGGCGGTGCATATGTGTTATTCAACCTGTGAATCTCTTCTTCTATTTTAGTTCTCTTATCAATAAATCTCCTGTACCGCTCCTCGCTGATCAAACCAACCTCGTACCCCTTTGGTGTCAGTCTCAGGTCTGCATTATCCTGCCGCAGCAGCAACCTGTATTCGGAACGTGAGGTCATAACCCTGTATGGCTCTTTTGTTCCCTTGGTAATAAGGTCGTCGATCAGGACGCCGATATATGCCTCCGACCTGTCCAGAATCAGCGGCGGCTTATCCTGCAGCTCTCTTGCGGCGTTAATACCGGCGATAATGCCCTGTGCTGCAGCTTCCTCATACCCGGAGCTTCCATTAATCTGTCCGGCTGAAAACAATCCGTTGATGTGTTTAAACTCCAGACTCAGCTTCAGTTGTGCCGGGTCGATACAGTCATATTCTATCGCATAGGCGCTTCTCATGATATGAGCGTTTTCAAGTCCTGCCAACGAATGCACCATATCGACCTGAACATCCTCCGGCAGACTGCTGGACATGCCTTGAAGGTACATCTCCTGTGTACCGAGACCCATAGGCTCTACAAATACCTGATGTCTTTCCTTGTCCGCAAAGCGGACGATCTTATCCTCAATAGAAGGGCAATATCTTGTTCCGATACCCTCGATTATTCCGCTGTATAAGGGGGAACGATGCATATTTGATCTGATGATCTCATGTGTTTTCTCATTTGTATATGTAAGCCAGCAGTTAACCTGATCCCGTTGGATCTCCTCATTTTCAAAAGAAAACGGGACAATCCTGTCATCACCGGGCTGTACGGACATCTTGGAGAAATCAAGTGTCTTTCTGTCAATTCTTGCCGGTGTACCCGTCTTGAATCTCATTAGCTCTATGTTCTTTTGCTTCAGGCTGTCAGAGAGTTTCTTAGCCGGGAAAAGACCATCCGGGCCCCCGCTGTAGCTAATATCGCCTATAACAATCCTTCCGTTCAGATAAGTTCCCGTCGTCAGAATAACCGCTTTACATTGGTATATAGCGCCCGTATGTGTTTTAACACCGGTCACACAGTTATCTTCTGTCAGCAGCTCCGTAATTTCCGCCTGCTTTATGAAAAGATTGTCCTGCTTCTCCAGTGTGTTTTTCATCTCCATCTGGTACCATCTTCGATCCACCTGTGCCCTGAGAGAGTAGACCGCCGGGCCCTTTGCCGAGTTAAGAATTTTGGACTGAATGAGTGTCTTATCGGCGCATTTACCCATTTCGCCTCCAAGTGCATCCACCTCGCGCACCAGATGCCCCTTGCCTGTCCCGCCGATATTTGGATTGCAAGGCATATTTGCAATACTGTCAAGATTGATCGCAAAAATAATCGTCCGCATACCAAGCCTTGCGCTTGCCAGAGCTGCTTCACATCCCGCATGACCGGCGCCAACCACCACTATATCAAAATTTCCCGCAAAATATTCCATTGTTCCTCCTAATACACCTTCTGTAAAAGCGTCAGAAACAAGCACGCTTTGACTTACTTTCCTATACAAAATCGTGAAAATATCTCATTTACAACATCCTCGCTCACGGACTCTCCTGTAATCTGTCCTAGGTAATCGGCGCTTTCCTTGATGTCAATAGTAACAAAGTCAAGCGGAAGGCCATCACGATAGGCGGTTATGGCATTCTCCAGGCTGCCTGCAGCATTTTCCAGAAGCTGTTTATGCCGAACGTTGGTGAGCAGCACTTCATTGTTGGTATTTATTACGCCATCCAGGAAAAGATCCTCTATTGTTTTCAGCAGCTTCTCCATTCCCGTACCGTCATTCATCGAGGCTACTACTATTGGCGAGTCCTCATTCTGACAAAGCCTGCGCTTCATCTCTGCTATTTCATGGTCGTTTGCTATGTCGGTCTTATTTATAAGGATGATTCTCTTTTGCCCCTTCGTTGATAGAATAATATCCATGTCATCCTGAAGCAGCCCTGTCTGAGCATCAAGCACCACAATGACCAGCTCAGCTTCGAGTGCCGCCTTTTTTGCCCTTTCTACGCCAATGAATTCAACAGGATCGTCCGTATTTCTGATACCGGCCGTATCCAGAAACCTTACAGGGATGCCTCGCACATTAATGTATTCTTCAATGACATCTCTTGTTGTCCCGGGTATATCTGTTACAATAGCGCGGCTGCTGCCGGACAACACATTAAGAAGCGAGGACTTACCCGCGTTTGGCTTGCCTATGATCGCAGCGGTGATGCCCTCCCTGATCAGCCTGCCTCTCTCATAGCCCTCCGTGATTTTCAAAAGTTCTTTCCTGACTTTTTGGACGCCTTCGTTAACACTTTCGCCGGTTACCTCTTCAATGTCGTATTCCGGATATTCCACGACCGCCTCTATATGAGCTATCAAACTGATCAATTTACTGCGGGCTCCCCGGATCCTCTCTGAAAGTCTTCCCTCCAGCTGCGCTGCCGCCGCACGTGAACCCTCGTCCGTTCTGGCGTTGATCAGGTCAATCACTGCTTCAGCCTGTGCAAGATCCATCCGTCCGTTTATAAAAGCTCGTTTGGTGAACTCACCAGGACCCGCTGCTCTTGCACCCTGTCTCAGCAACAGTGCCAATATATTCTTCAAGACGGTGATGCCGCCGTGACAGTTAATTTCCACCACATCTTCCGCCGTAAAGGTGCGTGGCCCGGCCATTTTGATCAGAAGCACATCGTCCAGCATTCTATTATCTACAGGATCCACAATTTTTCCATGTGTAACAGTATGGCTTCCTATTTTATTAAATGCCTTTTTACTCCTAAACACTCTTGCGGCTATCTCAAAGGCTTCTGGACCGCTCATTCTGACAATGCCAATTCCGCTGGTTCCAAACGGCGTTGATATAGCTGCTATTGTATTTGTTTCTTCTTGCTGTCTTTTTGTTACCTGCATATTTTTCCTCATTTAATAATTACATTAATATTATAGTCAAAACTGCAAAAATTTAAAGAGGACAATCGTTGAATTGTCCTCTGTCTGTTCTTTGGAGTTTTCTTCTTGCGTTATTAATTTTTTCTTGATCCGGCCCCTTGCTTCAAGGTGATGACCACTTTTCTGTTAGGCTCCTCACCTATGCTGTAGGTTTCCACGTAATTGTTGTTTTGTAACGAGGAGTGTATAATTCTTCTTTCATATGGATTCATCGGCTCTAAAGTAACATTCCTGCGATATCTGATTACTCTGTCCGCAAGCCGGTCTGCAAGCCTTACGAGAGTCTCTTCTCTTTTTTGCCTATAGTTTTCTATGTCGATAGTGACTCTCTTATACTCATTGCTGTTCTTGTTCACAACAAGACTGGTAAGATATTGCAGAGCATCGAGGGTTTCTCCACGCCTTCCAATGATAATGCCGCTGTCCTTGCCGGTCACCTTAAACAAAATGGATTCCTCGTCCTCTACCCGCTCAATATCCACATCAACATCCATTTTATCGAAAACATCCTGTAAAAAGTGCACTCCATCTTCAAACCGTGACATCTTCAGCTTTACCTGAACCTTGGCAACCTTACTGCCTATTCCGAAAAGTCCCTTCGCACCCTCATCAATAATGTTTATCTCAACATCATCTCTGTCTACACCAAGCTCCTCCAGTGCAATATCAATCGCTTCCTGTACAGTTTTCGCAGTTTTTTCCAATATTTCACTCATCTATATTCACCAGCCTCCTTTTCAACGCTAACTAACCTATTTCTTTTTGCCGCCTTTTTTGCCGCCCTTCTGTCCACCCTTTTGCCCGCCTTTTTTGCCGCCGCCTGGCGAGTTTTTCGGTTTGTTTGAGGCGGACTGCGTCTGATTATCGGCACTTCCTGCAGTATTTCCTTCACCGGCCTCTGCCGAAGCAGCATCGCCCGTTCCTTCTCCCGCTCCTGCCTCCAGTGCATTCACAGTACCTTCCGACAAATTGCTGTCAACTACTTTTGCCGGAGCGACTTTTATCTTCTTTATATGATTATTGATATATAACTGCTGTGCTATACCAACAACATAACCGATCATCCAGTAAAGAATAACGCCTGCCGGCATCATAAACCCAAAATATAATGTCATGGCAGGTCCCATATACATCATGGAGTTGTTGGAACAGCCTGCTGCACCGCCTTTTTGTGCATCGGGTTTTGCCTTTGGCATGGAAAGCTTTGTGGAGAAAAAGGTAGTGACCGTGGCCAGAATTACAAGAATAAAAAGTGGAATATATATCCCTGGTGCAGTAAAAATTTCGCTTGGATTAAATTTTGGAATTTCGCCCAGGTGAAGTCCAAGGAAATTGTTAAAGTCAATCAACTCGCTCTTATCTAATAACCCGGTTACCTTTGAAAGAGCATCCGGATTTTCGTTAAAATAACTCATTGCCAGCAGCTCTTTCTGGCTGCCCATCTGTTGAACTGTTTTACCAAGAGCCTGACTTGCCACTTCAACAAGCCTTGGTATTTGTGTAACTTCATCCTTACCAAGCATAAATTTCAGAGGCTGCACAATGACCCAATACAGAGAAAGGATGATGGGCATCTGAATCAGCATCGGGAAACAACCACCCATGGGGTTATAGTTGTGCTCCTTATAAATCTTCATCAGCTCCTGGTTCATCTTTTCCTTATCGTCTTTATATCTTTTCTGAATGTCATTTATCAGCGGCTGTATTTCCTGCATTTTTGAGGTTGATTTGTACTGTTTTAATGTAAGCGGAAGCATGGCTGCCCTTACAATGACAGTAAATACGATGATAGCCAGTCCATAGTTCTGGAATGCAATGGTATCATAAATAAATTTCAAAAACATGCCGAGCGGTCGCGCAATATAATCAAGCATCTCAAATTTTCCTTCCGTATTTTGCTCTGACTTCTATTTAACCGGGTCGTATCCCCCCGGGTGGAACGGGTGGCATTTCAAAAACCTCTTTACTGCTAGCCAGGTACCTTTGAAAATGCCGTATTTGGTGAGCGCCTCTATGGCGTATTGTGAGCAGGTCGGGTAAAACCTGCAAGTTGGTTTTCCCTTCAGAGGCGATATATATTTTTGATACATTCGTATCAATGCTATCAAGAGTTTTTTAATCCATCCCATTTTTCCTGATCAAAGGCCTTCATTTTCTTTAACAGAAACTTCATTTCTTTCAAGATCTCTGAAAGGCCATACTCCATATCCACACCCCTGGCAACAAAAACAATGTCCATCCCTGAAGGGATAAAATCCTCATAAAACCTATAGCTTTCACGGATCAATCTCTTTGCTCTGTTGCGTTTTACACTTTTTCCAACCTTTTTGTTGGCTGTGATGCCAAGTCTGTTCATCCCGAAGCGATTCTTCAGAATGTAAATTACAATAAACTTTCCGGGAAAAAAGCTGCCTTTTTTATATATACGAACAAATTCAAAATTTTTCTTCAACGTGACTGTCTTTTTCATTTAATCTCCTGGATGTTTTCTTGCCCTGTGGCTTTAAAAATCCTTACAAACTAAAAATTAAAGAAAAAGACCACACTTATGCGGTCTCACGCTGAAAGCACTTTTCTTCCCTTTAGTCTGCGCCTTTTCAATACCTTCCGGCCGTTTGAAGTACTCATTCTTTTCATGAAGCCGTGTTCCTTCTGCCTATGTCTTTTCTTCGGCTGATATGTCCTTAACAACTGTAACACCCCCGTTCTTTAATGTACCTTTTTCGGTATTGCCTTTTATAGAGACATCACGCCAATTATATAATGAAACTTTCCTTTGTGTCAAGAAACTATTTGTAATTTTTGCTATTAATAATGAAGTAATATTTTCCATGCTTTTTCTTTTAAAAGATAATCTTGAGATAGTCTGTGGATAATTAAAGAATATTTACTATAATTGTGGATAACCGCTCATTTTTCAATTGAAGTTTTCACCGAACTCTGATATATTTATTAATGCTTGTACAACATCGTATTACTAACAAATGAGAAGATAATTTCTAGTAAAAGCTCATATCAAAGCTAAAATTTTTAATCATCCTTTGGAGGAAAAGACATGAATATTCACATTTCCAGTCTATGGCCAAGAGTACTCGATCTTCTAAAAAACGAGTTGACCGAGATTAGCTATAACACATGGATTAGGACAATTGAACCATTATCTGTCAATTCAAGCACTATTGAGATTAGAGTACCAACCGAGTTTAACAAGGGCATACTGGAATCCAGATATATTCCGCTTATTTCCAACGCAGTGCGTCAGGTCACATCCAGGGATTTGTCCGTAATTGTGAGCATACCGTCGCAGGAACCTGTTCAAAAGCAGGCGCAATCCTCCGAGTCTTCATATAATGAGGAACTTTACAATTCTATACTGAACCCGAAATACACCTTTGATACCTTCGTTATCGGAAACGGTAACCGCCTGGCACATGCAGCCTCAGTTGCAGTAGCTGAGGCACCCGCTCAGGCATACAACCCTTTGTTCCTATATGGAGGTGTAGGACTGGGAAAGACCCATCTTATGCATGCAATCGGACATTACATATTAAGTCAGAATCCGGCATCAAAGGTTTTATATGTTTCCTCTGAAAAGTTTACAAATGAACTTATAAATGCAATAAAAGACGACAGAAATGAAGAATTCCGCAGCAAATACAGAAATATTGATGTTCTTCTTATTGACGATATACAATTCATCGGCGGCAAGGAACGCACTCAGGAGGAGTTCTTCCACACCTTTAATGCTTTATATGAAGCCAGCAAACAGATCATAATTTCAAGCGACCGTCCTCCCCGTGAGATCAACACCCTTGAAGACAGACTTCGCTCAAGGTTTGAGTGGGGTTTGACCGCTGACATACAATCCCCTGATTTGGAGACAAGGATCGCTATTTTACAGAAGAAAGCGCAGATGGAGAATATTTACATACCTAATGATGTACTGGTTTTCATTGCTGATAAGGTAATATCAAATATCAGAGAACTTGAAGGCGCTTTGAACCGTGTCATCGCTTATTCCTCTCTCACTGAGACCGAGATGTCGGTTGAATTATGTGCAGATGCTTTGAAGGAATTGTTGCAAGCCTCCAATAATAAAGTTATTAACGCTACTCACATCATTGAGGCTGTTTCAAGATACTTTGACCTTCGTCCGGAGGAATTTATCTCGCAGAAAAGAAACCGTAATATTTCATTTCCCCGACAAATTGCCATGTTCCTTTGCAGAGATATTATGGGCATCTCCCTTCCGAAAATAGGTGAAGAATTTGGAGGACGCGATCATACAACTGTAATCCACGCCATCCAAAAGATTGAAGAACAGATGCAGGATAATATAGAAACAAAGAGGGCTGTGGAGGAATTAAAAAGAAATATTACAGGGAAGTAAGTTCCGTGATATCCACATATTTTGTTGATATGAGGATAAAGGCCTGTTGTAAATGTGTTGATAAGTGAACCATTTAAAATTTAACATCAAATTCACAACAAACTATCAACATCTTCATCAACAGCCAAACATCCCTAAAATAAAAGCTTACAATAGGTTATACACCGTTTCCACAACACTTACTACTATTACTGATTTTTATATAATATTTTAAATAAAGAAGCTGGAGGTTACCGTCATGAAGGTTATTTGTTCAAGAGAAAACTTACTGGAAGGAATTAATATAGTTCAAAAGGCAGTTTCAGCAAAAACTACGCTTCCTATTCTTGAGGGGATTTTGTTCGAGGCTGATGAAAAAATTAAAATGACAGGAAATGATCTTGAAATAGGCATAGAATGTTATGTGGAAGCAGATGTTAAAGAAAAAGGATCAGCCGTATTAAATTCAAGAATGTTTGGTGACATCATAAGGCGGTTTCCTGACGCGGAAGTACTGATTGAAATAAAGGAGAACAATACAGTTGTCATAGAGTGCGAGAATTCATTGTTCGAGATAAGATCAATGCCCGCCGAAGGTTTTCCCGCCCTTCCATCTATTGAAAAGGAAAACGGTATAAAGATAAGTCAGAAGACAATAAAAGAAATGATTAAGCAAACAATATTTGCAGTAAGTACGGATGAAAACAGACCTATACTGACCGGTTCGCTGTTTGACTTTTATGAAAATAAGCTGACTATTGTTTCGATAGACGGATACAGACTCGCTATGCGTACTTTGGAGCATGAAAGTGCATTTGAGCCGTGCAGATTAATTATACCAGGAAAGACTTTAAATGAGATTTCTAAAATAATGCAGGCAACTGACGATGATCTTATAATTTATGCTGCAGGCAATCAAATTTTATTTGATATGGGAAACTGCATTATGGTTTCAAGGCTTTTGGAAGGTGATTACCTGAATTATTCCGGCATTATACCTAATGATAGTATGACAAAGGTGACAGTTAATACAAAAGAATTACTTGCTTGCTTTGAAAGGGCCTCTCTGGTGATTCCGAATGAAGAGAGAAGATATCCGGTGAAAATTGATATCTCTGACGAGATGATGGTTATAACATCCAATACAGAGGTCGGTAATGTAAGAGAAGAAATTAAGGTAGAGATGGATGGAAAGCAGCTTGAGATTTCATTCAATCCAAAGTATTTTATCGAAGCTTTAAGAGTCATTGAAAATGAAATGGTGAATATCTTTTTTACTACCAATATAGGACCATGTACAATTAAGCCTGTTCAGGGTAATGATTTTACTTATTTGATTCTACCTATAAGAAAATAGGATTTTGAAAGAGTATAAGGATGATAAGTTATGGAAGAGGTAAAAATAAAGACTGAATATATTAAGCTCGAACAGATGATGAAACTATCAGGTATTGTCTCAAGCGGGTCTGATGCAAAAATGCTGATAGCGGACGGAGCGGTAAAGGTAAATGACACTGTTGAACTGCAAAGGGGAAAGAAGCTGAGACCTGGTGACCGTGTGTTATTTAAAGGAAAACTGTATTTGATAGCGGAGGAATGATCCTTTGCGGATAAAAAGCCTTACCTTAAGAGATTTTAGAAACTACAAGCAGCTTGATGTGAATTTTGCAGATTCATTTAATGTTATATATGGAAATAATGCGCAGGGAAAAACAAATATTATCGAAGCGATATTTTTGTGCGCTTCTGGTCGTTCACATAGGACTTCAAGAGATGATGAGCTTATCAGAAATGAAGCGTTAGGGTTTGATGTAAAACTACAGCTTTCAAAAAACGAATCTGATGAGGAACTCCATATTACGTTTAATAAAGAAGACCGAAAAAAGATCAGAGTTAACGAAGTCCCTATTAGAAAGCTGGGAGATTTAATGGGGCATCTAAATGCTGTGATCTTCTCTCCTGAGGATTTGTTGATCATTAAGCAGGGACCTGCAGAAAGACGCCGGTTCATAGATATCACGTTGAGCCAGCTGCGGCCGTCTTATTTCTATGACCTTCAGCAATACGCCAAAATTCTTTTCCAGAGGAACTGTCTGCTTAAAAAAATAATGGTTCAAAAAGATATAGAAGATACATTGGAGATATGGAACCGGCATCTTGTCAAAACAGGTTCCAGGATCATGAGAGCCAGGATCAACTTTATTAATCAAATAGATACATTTGCTGCATCAAGACACGAAAAATTGACTAATAATGATGAAAGGTTGAAATTGAATTATATTCCTTCCTTCGAGTTTGATTATAAGAGCGATGATATTGATATTGAGCAAGAATTTAATAAAATGTTAAGTCGATGTAAATCAAAAGAAATAATGAGAGGAACTACATTGTTAGGACCCCATCGTGATGATCTTGATATCATATTGAATGAAGAAAGCACAAAAATATATGGATCACAGGGACAACAGAGAACAGCTGTACTGTCAATGAAGCTGGCAGAGATCGATTTAATGAAAGAAGAAAGCGGAGAGTATCCGGTCTTATTATTAGATGATGTACTTTCTGAGCTTGATGACAGGCGGAAAGAATACCTTCTGGATAGTATAAGAGGCGTTCAGGCGTTTATTACATGTACGGATAAAAGAATTTTTAACAGGAACCTTGCTGATACTAAGTTTTTATATATTGTCAACGGTTCGGTAGTTGAAGCTCTCAGATAGGTAATTAATATTTTCCGAAATAAATGGCATTCATTTGCACTGAAAGTATATTTACGGTAGAATATATTAGGAAAAATAGTTTAGGTTAAAATAAATAAAGAGTATTAAAGCCGGAGGTTTACAATGTTTTTGCATATTGGCGGGGATGTCGTGATTCCGATGAAAAATGTTATTGCTATAATGGATATAGAAACAACTACTTTATCGAAGGACACAAGAGAATTTCTAAAAATAGCAGAGGAAGAAGGATTTATTGAAGCAATATCTGATGACCTGCCGAAATCATTTGTAATAACTGAAATGGACAAAAAGAGTAAGATATATTTATCTCCAATTTCTTCTATGACCTTACAGAAGAGATCAGGATATATTGATGGTATTTCTAACATCGGATAAAATACAGAAAGAATTCTACTGGAGGATAATATGGAATTAGATCATTATGAAAATCACGAAGTATATGATGAAAATCAGATACAGGTACTGGAAGGGCTCGAGGCGGTAAGGAAAAGACCTGGCATGTATATTGGAAGCACTTCTTCGAGAGGTCTTCACCATCTGGTATATGAAATAGTTGCAAACAGTGTTGATGAAGCACTTGCAGGAAGATGTGACGAAATTGAAATAGTTGTCAATAAGGATAATTCCATCACTGTTACAGATAACGGAAGCGGTATTCCTGTAGGTTTGCATCCTAAAATGGGTATTCCTACTGTAGAGGTTGTACATACAATACTGCATGCAGGAGGTAAATTTGGAAAGGGAGCATACACGGTATCAGGAGGATTGCATGGTGTTGGAGCTTCTGTTGTTAATGCGTTGTCTGAGTATTTGGTCGTCGAAGTAAAAAGAGACGGAAAGATATATAGACAAAGATATGAGAGAGGTAAAACAGTAACACCTCTTGAAGAAATAGGAAAATCAACTGAAACAGGAACAAAAACATATTTTAAGCCTGATCCGCAAATTTTTGAAGAAACAGAATTTGAATTTGATATAATGATCAGCCGATACAGAGAAATGGCTTTTTTAAACAAAGGGATAAAAATAAGGCTGATTGATGAACGCCCGGAAGAAAAAGTAGAGAAGTTCTTACATTATGAAGGCGGAATAGTATCATTTGTCCAGTATATCAATAAAGATAAGGAAGTTCTTCATGACCTTCCTATATATATAGAAGGTCAAAAAGATGACAGCATTTGCGAGATTGCAATGCAATATAATGATAGATACATTGAAAACGTATTTTCTTATGCAAATAATATAGCAACGACAGAAGGCGGAACGCACCTGACCGGATTCAAGACAGCTATTACAAAAGTAGTCAACGATTATGCAAGGAAATATAACTATCTGAAAGAGAATGATAAAAACTTAATGGGCGAAGATGTAAGAGAAGGACTTACAGCTGTTATAAGTGTTAAGCTGACGGATCCTCAATTTGAGGGGCAGACTAAGACAAAGCTAGGAAACAGCGAGATCAGAGGGTTAGTTGAAGGAGTAGTAACTGAAAAATTGTCCAGCTTCTTTGAAGAAAATCCTTCTGTATCAAAAATAGTTATGGATAAGTGCTTAACTGCATCTAGAGCCAGGGAAGCGGCAAGAAAAGCAAGGGAGTTGACAAGAAGAAAGACAGCATTAGAATTTACAACATTGCCCGGTAAATTGGCTGATTGCACCGAAAAAGATCCTTCACTTTGCGAGATATACATTGTTGAGGGTGATTCGGCAGGAGGCTCTGCAAAACAAGGTAGAGATAGAAAGTATCAGGCGATTCTTCCATTGTGGGGTAAAATGCTTAATGTAGAAAAGTCCCGTATCGATAAAGTTTATGAGAACGAGAAGCTTCTTCCTGTCATTACTGCATTAGGGGCCGGAGTTGGAGAAGATTTTGATGTAAACAAGATAAGATACGACAGGGTCATAATTATGGCGGATGCAGATGTAGATGGAGCACATATTAGGACGCTGTTGCTTACATTTTTCTATAGATATATGAAGCCGCTTGTTGAAAATGGACATGTCTATATCGCCCAGCCGCCATTATTCAAGGTATACAAGGGAAAGGAAGAATATTATGCCTATAACGAAAAGGATATAGAGTATATTCAAAAGGAGAAGAACTGGAAAAAGGAAGATTATGATGTACAGAGATATAAAGGACTTGGTGAAATGAGTGCAGAGCAGCTATGGCAAACAACGATGAATCCTGAGACACGAACAATGCTGCAAGTTAAAGCTGAGGATGCACTTGCGGCAGATGAGATATTTACAATTTTAATGGGGGACAAGGTAGAACCAAGAAAAGAATTCATTAATGAAAACGCAAAATATGTAACGAATCTTGATATATAGGTATTGAAACAGAAAATGTTTCACGTGAAACAATGACCACAAATCCCGCTTTCGCGGGATTTGCTTTTTGAATGGGGGTATCGTATATATTATGAAAAGAGAGAGAAATTATGCGATAGATATCATAAAGACGATTGCGATTGTTGGAGTGATTACTATACATTCCTGTTATGAAGGGTATGGATATCCAATCGGCTCATTTAACTGGCTCTCTACATTATTTTTCGGATCATTGACAAGGGCAAGCGTACCTCTGTTTTTGATGTGTAGTGGGGTATTACTGCTGGATACGGAAAAAGATATAACCATACGAAAAATATATTCTAAGAACATGCTGCGTATTGTCGCAGCACTATTCTTCTGGGCGATAGCATATAAAATATTCATACTCGCTGTATTCCAGGGGTTTTCTATAAATGCAATGCCTCAGATTTTAAAAGAGGTGCTAGTCTTTAAACATGAGTCCCATCTGTATTATCTTCATATAATGATTATAGTATATGCTTTTGTACCAATCACTAGGATTATCATCCGAAATGCCAATCAGCGGGAATTGCAATATATTCTTGGAGTATGGTTTGTGTTAGGCATAGTATATCCTCTCGCCAAACGTTTTTGGCCTTTTACACTACTCACCGGAATACCAACTCAATGGCTGATAAATATGACATATTCCTCAATCGGTTACGGTGTTTTGGGATATTATCTTCACAAGTATGCAAAATCCAGCAAACTCATATATGCAGTGTTTTCTTGTGTAGGTTTTCTCGGTGTTTTTATAGGAACATGGATAGGATCAGTTAATAATGCAACACTCTACCAGGTGTTCTTTGAAGGAATGTCGCCTTTTGTTGCATTTATGGCTATAGGAATTTTCGGTTTGGTAAGATGTATAAAAACTTTTAATACTTCTTCGATATCTAATATGCCTGAAGCATCATTAGAGATTAAGAATACTTTATTAGAAGCAAATATATCTGAAACTAGTGCTACAAAAGATGAGAGAAACAATAAAAAAAGCATGGGAACAATTTTTAAAAGAATTTTTACAAGTATTTCTAAGGCTTCATTCTGCATATATCTGGTACACAAATTTTTTATTTACATTTTTGATTTGAACGGATTAAAGGTGAGCA
>JAEYON010000168.1 GCA_023411645.1 Bacillota bacterium
ACGGTAAATCTCTTCCGGCTTTGTCTGAAGCGTACATCCTATAATGAGACCTGTCAGATCAACATCTACAAGCACAGAACGGTTACCGTTCCACCAATCCAGCGCAATCAAGCCGCTCTCCCCCACCTTCAGTTGAGTCGCCTTTTCCCGTAAAAGCTTATGTATGGAGATACCCCTGTCCCTTGCTTCTTCCGCATAATCCGCAGGAACGCAATTCTCCACGAACCACTGGAAATGGTCGCCCACGCAGGACTGTCCCGCCTCATATCCAAAAAATCGGGGCAGTATACCGTCTTCTACCACACCGCACATTCCGGGCACGATTTTTTCCTCAGTACCCAAAACCATATGGCAGGTGGAGGTGCCCATAATCATCAGCATCTTGCCCGGCTGTGTGATCCCCAGTGACGGTACTGCAACGTGTGCATCAACATTGGCGATACCAATAGCAGTGCCGGCCTTAAGCCCTGTCAGCTCCGCCATCTCCTGTGTCAACTCTCCGGCCTTGCCTCCAAGTGGATATATGTCTGTGCTTAATTTGTCCTCCACAACATTCTCCAGCCTCGGATCCAGCGCCTTGAAGAACTCCTTGGAGGGATAGCCCTCACGTTTACTCCACATTGCTTTGTAACCGGCAGTACAGCTGTTCCTTCTTTCATTTCCCGTCAATTTCATCGTAACCCAGTCGGTTGCCTCAATAAACCTGTCAGCCGCAGCATATATCTCAGGAGCTTCATCCAGAATCTGCATGATTTTTGGAAACAACCATTCGGAGGATATCTTGCCTCCGTATCTGCTGAGGAATTTCTCTGCGCGTTCGGCAGCCTTTTCGTTGAGCTTGTTCGCCTCGTATTGGGCTGCATGATGCTTCCAGAGCTTTACATAGGCGTGGGGGTTGGTTTTGTATTCTTCCTTCATACAAAGAGGCGTACCTGATTTGTCGACCGGCAGCATTGTGCAGGCTGTAAAGTCAATAGCAAGGCCGATCACGTTCTCCGCGTCCACCCCTGATTCCTTCAATATCGCAGGAATTGTCTCACCAAGTGCCTCCAGATAGTCCGCAGGATGCTCAAGGGCCCAGTCAGGCCCCAATCTGGTTTTGCCGTCAGGAAGATACTCATCCATTACGCCATGAGTGTATTCCTTTACCGCAGTTGCAATAATGTCGCCGGTATCTACCTCTGCAAGTATTGCTCTTGCGGAAAGTGTGCCATAATCTATGCCGATAGAATATTTTTTAGTCAATTGAATCGCCCTTTCTATACTTGTTTCATATCGCACCATTATATCGTTTTCAAATCCTTCGTTCTATTAATGATAATGACTGTAGAAAGAATAAAAAACACGAAATTGGAGGTATTCAGAATCGTAGGCGCAATAAATCCCCCAACCGGCGATGGAATCAAGAAAATTATCACAAACATGGCCCCAATAATTAAGAGGGGATTGAACGCAGCCATCCATTTGGGAAAGAGAGTTTTCCCTCTCAGAACCGTTATGGCAAAGAAGCATGAGCAAAAGATCAGCTCTGCCAGCATAATGACGATCAGAAGCTTCCAATAGAAGTCAAAGCTTTTCATCATCAACGCTGCCGAATCATTCCAAGGAGCTTCCTTAAGCAAATCATTTCCCAGTGCTGCTGCCGTTTGATTTCCCGGCACTGCCGCATGGTAAAGCTTCCACCCGCTTGCCATAAAAGCATAGGACATGTGAAAGGCTATCCCCATGGTCAACGCGTGGCCGGAAGGGATGACCGCCAGCAGCTGCGTTCTCCTGCCCAATGGCTTCAGTCCATAATACAAAGGCGCTAATCCAGCCAACTGAAAAGGCAGCATGAAAACACCGATAAACACTCCTGCCGTGATCCTCCAAGGCGCAATTTCCGCCATGCATTCCGTAGGCTTTGCAAAAAACGAATACGCGTTGTCAGGCCGGCCAAGCAATATCACATCACTGATGATCGTAAAAAATACAGCTAAAATACCTATGGTTCCCAATATCTTCACATAATTTGCCTTCACGCGTTTTCTCCCGTCAAATCGCCGAATAACTCACCAACATCTGCCGATAATCCTTCAAATGCGGTAGAATGGGCAGTCTCTCCTTTTTTAAATACATTGAGACAATCAATCTGACAATCCGCAAAAACGTAAATCATAATTTTTTCATTCTTTTTATCGATAATCCAGTACTCCTTTACGCCCGACAACATATAAGTATTCAGCTTGTCGACCATATCCTTGCTTTTGGTGCTCGTTGACAAAATTTCGATCACCAGCGACGGTGTACCCATGTACCTATTCTTTTCATTGACGTTGCCCTCCAGATCACAGGCGACCAGAACATCGGGCTGCATCACATCCGGCTCCTTGAAATTCTTCTTTTTGAAATGGACGTCAAATGGAGCCAGAAACACTTTACACTTCTTCTTCCTGAAATATTTATCAAAAATCAAATACAATCGTCCAAGAATTTCCTGGTGCCATATGGTTGGAGATTTCAGTAAAATAATTTCACCATTGATATATTCCATTCTCAGCGTACTTTTTTCGCTAATCTCCATAAATTCTTCATAGGAGACCTTCTTTCCGCCGTATTGATAGTCCAGCGAGTTTTCTCTCACTGTAAAATACTGCTCGATATCTGTTACATAAGGCGTCAGCCTTGCAATTTTATTTCCGTTCTTCGTGATAACCACATCATTTTGCTGCTGCACATAGTCAATGTATTTCCCAAGATTTTGTTTGAGCTCTGTAGCGGTCACTACGACCCCTTCCCGGTATTTAATATATCCCATAAAAACGCCTCCTTCAATCATGCTCCAAATACAACATATCATATCGTGCGATTTGTTGCAAGAATTCTGTGCGAATTACAGCAGGTATATCGTACAATTTTCCAAAATAGTTATGTGCAACTTTTTATGATTGTTCTGTACGAATATGCTTGTTATCCTGCGCGATATATCTCCATAGATTTGTGCTATGTATTACTCAAAGATGCTCCATGGATACTCTTTGGGAGGGGTTGATGTGAACGACATATGCTGCTTCAGCGTGGGGTGTTGAAAGCCGATTTCTGCAGACCACAGCGCAAGCTGCATTCCGGGTTTGTTCAGCTCAACGCCATATTTCTGATCCCCGTAAAGCGGATGCCCGATGGCGGCCATCTGGACGCGGATCTGATGCGATCTGCCTGTGTGAAGCTTTATATGTACCAGCGAAAGGCCGTCCCCCGACGCCTTTACAGCATAGACCAGAGACGCCTGCTTTCCTTCATCCGGCGACTTGACCGCACGTACTGTATTCGTCGCTTCATTTTTCACAAGATAATGAACCAGCGTACCGGAGGCTTGCACCGGTACGGCATGTACAACGGCCATATAGGATTTATCAAATTCTCTCGTGCGAATCTGTTCTGAAAGTCTGGAGGCGGCTTTTGATGTTCTGGCAAAAACCATGACGCCGCCGACGGGACGGTCCAGCCTGTGCACCAATCCCAAAAAAACATTACCGGGCTTATTATACCTGGCTTTGATATCCTCCTTCAACACCGTCAGCAAATCTTCGTCTCCGGTTTGATCGCCCTGCGTAAGCATGTTGGGAGGCTTTACAACAACCAGTATATGATTGTCTTCATATAATATTTCAATTTTTTTCTTTATGCTCATGCCATGCTACCTGATCTTTCTTTTCACAGCATCAATCATCGACGTCGATTTATTACATCATTCCCAGTTCTAATTTCAGACATCCCTCTTCTGTATCAGTCTTCCCAACGCCCGGTTGCCCCACAAGGCAGCACCAGCCCGGTTGCCGTCGAAGGCAGGCCTATCTCATCCGCTGTGACCCTGCCTCCATATTTACGCTGCATGGAGAGCCTTAGCATATTTCCTATGACAGTAGGAGAAAGTCCTGTTGTATAGGAGTTCACAATAAAAAACAGCGGCTTCGGCGTCAGTATCTCAATACATAGGCCGATCAGGCCATACAGCTCCTCCTCGATCTTCCACAATTCGCCATTAGGTCCCCTTCCATATGACGGGGGATCCATAATAACCGCGTCATACTTTCTTCCACGCCTGCTCTCACGGTTCACAAATTTCACCACGTCGTCAACAATAAACCTAACCGGCTTGTCTCCAAGTCCGGACAATGATAAATTCTCCTTCGCCCTTGTCACCATACCCTTTGACGCGTCCACATGGCACACCTCTGCTCCCGCATGAGCTGCCGCTACAGTAGCGCCTCCGGTATATGCAAACAGATTCAATACACTTGTTTTTCTGCCTGCATTCTTAATTTTTTCTTCAATCCATTTCCAATTGACAGCCTGTTCAGGAAATAGCCCGGTATGCTTGAAACCTGTAGGCTCCACGTGAAATTTCAGTTCACCATAGCCCACAGACCACTGTGAAGGCAGCTTTCTCCGGTACTCCCAACTGCCGCCTCCGCTGCTGCTCCTGTGATAATGAGCATCCGCGCCGGCCCATACCTTTTCATCCCCCGTCACCGGCCATATAGCCTGAGGATCTGGCCTTCTGAGCGTAAAGCCGCCCCAGCGCTCCAGCTTTTCCCCTGCACCTGTATCTATCAGTTCATAATCCTTCCAATCATCCGCAAGCAGCATATTCTTCCCTCCGAAGACCAATAAGTCTATATTTTTTTACTCTCAGCTAAAGTACTGCTATTTTTGCTAAGAAGATACAGGCAGTATTGATTCATACTAATCCCTTCATATTTTGATTTTTCAGCTAATTCTTTATGAAGAGATTTCGGCAGGCGAAGTTTAAACTGGCCAGAATAATCCTCCAATGCATTAGGCTCAGGTATTTCATACCCGCATTCCATTGCGGCAATGAGCCATTGCTTTTTTGCATCTTCAAGCATTTCCATACCTTTATTCAACTTGTCAGCACATGTCAAGCAACCTTTGAGATCGGGTATCGACAGCACATACCCACCCTCTGCTTCGTCCTTGACTATTTCGATTTTATAGTTTAAGTTCATATAATATTCCAAATTCTTCACAGTTCATTCCTCCTCACTCTTCTTTACAATTAGTTTTTCCCATTTTGACAGATCAATCACTTCCTCAGTTAAATTATACTATGGTGTCGCATATGGTGTCAATCGTCTTTTCATAACGCTGATGAAATCTCAGCCGCTCTACTGTTCATTACAACACCCATATAAATCTATTGCCCTTTCTCGTTCTCTTTAAAAAATTCATTATATGCCCTGTTAACCATTACCAGCGCATTTTCTCTTGACACGGGCACCTTGGGATCCATTTTATCACCGCTGCCTTTCCAGTTTGCATCCGGCTTCAAATTCTTAACCACAGCCGCTATCGCTTCACTTGCCTGAAGATACGTTATGTTGTCCTTAGGAGCAAACCTGCCTGTGCCAACGCCTTTTATCGCCCCAATAGAGTACAGCTTCAGCACATCTGTATTTTTTGTATCCTTAAACGGATTCTTAGGCAGCTTAGAAATCTCTTTCCCTCCGGCTACATAATAAAAATTCATAACCAGTTCACAGAACTCTTCCCGAGTGATATTTTGATTATATGAACCTGCTATTTTCGAGATTATTAAGTTGTTATTATACGCATCCAGCAATTCGCCAACCACATCAGTTCTTGCACCGTTGAGACTGATTAATTCATCCTGATCAGGCTCGGGGAAATAGAAAATCAATCCGTCAGTTGCCAGAACAAATAGCTGTACGCCGGCAGATCCGCCTTTATAATCCATTGCGGTTATTTTAACCTCTTGTATTCCTACGTTAGATGTCTCAAGATAAAACTTATCATTTTGTACATATCCCTTATTCACTCTATAAAATAGTTTATCTGTGTCAGCATCCTTAAAGAGATTCTTTAAATTCAATTCGGCTGTTTCAAATTTATTCACAGCGGTTACCACTGTTTGCTCGATAGCCTGAGGCTTTGTATTGTTTTTTGGCAGAACGAACCTTCCGTCCTTAATTTTTACAGGCATATCAGTCAATTGGGATTTATAAATCGGGATGGGGCTTTCAAGTTTGACCTGCAGCGTATAATCGCCGTCCGGGATGCTCTGTCCTGAGAAGGTATAGCCATATGCATCAACTCCCGGGATATTAGCTTGAATAGCACTGCCAGCGTAACTATGGCTCTTCCCCTTTAAAACAACATCCGGGTGAAGATTCTCCAGGCTTTCACCTTGTTTTAGCCAAAAACCGGTCACTATATTGTCATAGGCATCCTGGAAATACAAATTGACATTTAAAGTACTGTCGGAATAATCAACGATAAAATTATTCGTGATCATACCGCCTGCAAGTAGATTAAACCTTCTCGATTTAGCAGAATTCAGCGTAAAAAACTTCTTGAAATTTACGATATCTCCATCTACCTGTCTGGACATAGTCACTACATAATTTCCGTCACCAACATATTCGGAGCGCTCCTCGTCATTTGCATATCCATTAAATACTGATATATTTAAAGTGCCTCGTTTTTGCACATGATAGAAAAGGCTATTTTCTTCGGAACTATCTTTTGCACCCTTTATGCCTGCAACAGTTATCTTTACATTCTCTCTCTCCGTTAGTATTACTTCATTCAGGCCGTAACCATTCAATTGTACGACAGACTTATAGTTAGGAGTCATCACAGTGACCTTATGAGATCCCTGCTCTATATAAAACTCACTGGAACCCGGAAAGTTTTTCATTATCGGTAGTTTCATATTGATGTACTGCCCATCAATAAACGGTGTAAACATGACCTGATTGTACGGGATGGAAAGCCCATCTCCATATAGGTCGAACGGAATTTCTTCATACACGCGTACAGATTGTATGCTATTGGGAGTGAATGTTTTCTTTCCTGCAGATACGATATTTTTTATATAAATAGGCGCATCTAAATTGTTTGAATGATAATGGTCGGACGATGCTGTCACTACAATTTTATCATATTTATCTAATAAACTATCCATATCCAGATTCATATATACTATGTTGTCCTGTATTTTTTGGTCCTCTACCTCCAGATAGCCAGACCTGCCGTCCTTCATCCAGTTTAGGTACACCAGCGGTCCTTCCACGCGTTCATTATTGATGTCCAGCAGTTCAAAAGATGTATTATAAGCTAATTTGGTTATGCCGATGCTTTCAGTTGTCTTGATTCCATCAGCAGTCGTCAGTTCAACCCTGAGCGTATGCTCTCCTTCTCTGATGCCTTTCAGGCTCAACGTTTGCATGTCATACCCATCTTCTTGAACAACTATCTTTTTTTTCAGGGAGTTGTCGATATAAAAGCTGACATTTGCACCGTTTTTATTTTTCACGAAGTATTTTACTGAAACGCTTTCACAGTAGCTGCTCTCATTTGTCGGGCTGATCAGATGAAAATCGGATTTATCCGAAAAATATGAATCCATATTTATAATTCCTTCGCCGAAAGCCTTATCCCATCCCGGTACCCCAAAATCATCTGTATACGTCTTTAGAATATTCTCAACCACAGCGACACTTCTGCCTTTGTCTTCAAGCTTAAGCATCGCACAGATGGCTGAAACCAAGGGCGCTGACATGGATGTACCATCCTCTGAGATATATTTATTTCCGGGAATAGAGCTGAAAATATCTTCTCCCGGTGCACACACATCCACAGAGTCTCCATAATTGGAAAACAGTGCGATATCATCGTCTTTATTTGAAGCAGAGACAACAATAATTTCCTTTTTCTGAGCCGGAAACATTGTCTTCGTATCCAAAGCATCATTTCCGGCAGAAGCGACAATAATGACATCCTTTGAAAGCGCATAATTGATGGCAATATCCATAAGCGGCGAATAACCAGGCCCTCCCAGAGAAAGATTGATAACATCCGCCCCACTTTTCACAGCATATAGAATACCTTGAGAAATATCATAATCATATCCCCCATCATTATCCAATACTCTGATTGGCAATATTTTGACATTTTCCGGAGTAGATGCAGCAATAATGCCGGATACATGTGTTCCATGTTCTTCGTCATTATCTTTATTGGAAGGATCATTATCATCATCGACAAAATCATACCCTTTTACCAGCCTGCCGCGCAAAAGAGAATGTTTTAAGTCTGTGCCGGTATCAACAACTGCAATGGTTACAATATCATTTCCATTTATGAGTTTCTCAGAAAGCTTTTGTGAAAAACTATCCGAGCTGATTCTTTTGATTCCCCATCCCTGGCTGACATCAGCAGCAAGCTCACTGGCAGGCTCACTGCAGACATGTCTAATATAATCGGGCTGCACATACTCCATTTCACTAATGGTATCGTACGTCCCGTTATAGCATTTGAAATATATTTTCTTTTCGCTCCCAGCATCCGGATAATATTTAAACTCAATAACATCCTTCGCCTTCACTGATATGTATTCCTCTATGCCGGTATTGGGATCAGTATACTTCGCAATGATTCTGTCTGTCTGATTACCAGCAGTCATGTCAGCCATTGACAATTGCATGTGGTCCGTTTTAATAGGACTTGTTGAAGTAAAAATAATGGTACAAATAAAAATCAAGGAAAAAGCAAAAATAATCTTTTTCATACATGTACCTCCAAAGCTTGGCATATGTTACTTTTACCATCCTGTTTTCAGTATTTTGTGGTTCTATTTTATCGTAAAGTCTTTTTCCTCAAGCTGGTCATATATGTCTTTAACAGGCGAAAAATCAGTTATTGGGTTATAACCCAGCTTTAGTGTTTTTAGATTTGTCAATCCTGAAAGAGGAGTAATGTCACTGATATTATTAAATGTTAAAGCTAAATAGTTCAGGTTTTTCATAGATGACAATGGTGTTAAATCGCTTATATTGTTTAGTTGTAAATTAAGCCGTCTTAAATTTGTGAGATTCTCAATAGACTTGATATCATTCAGTTCGAGATCAAGTAATGATAATGTCTCTAAATTGGTCAGATTAGCTATAGGTCTTATATCTTTGACAAAATTGTTTCCAAGTCCTAGAAGTTGAAGCTCTGTTAATGATTCCAGCGGCTTAATATCAGTTATCTCATTTCCCAGCAAGCTCAGATTTTTTAAATTGATTAGTTTACCAAGAGGATCAATATTGCTAATCTTGTTATAATCTATGAATAGAGTGGTAAGAAATCTAAGCTCTCTAATAGGCTCCAAATCAGTTACTTCATTAAATCCGACAATTAGACCCTTAAGCCTTTTACATTCCTGTAGTCCTTCCAGAGATGTAATCCCCATTTTTTCGGCTTTAATTTCAACAATGTTCCTGATATCAGACGCAAACAGCGTACCTTCCCTCTTCCTGATCAATTCTCTGATGACCGCCTCCAAGGTTGGATCCTTGAACACTACCTGCTTGTCAATGATGAAACCTGACTCAATTGCTGCCAGTTCATCAACCACTCCTTCCTCATAAATGAGTTTGTCCAGCAATGATTGATCCGAATCTTTCATGAAAGTCGCAAGCGCATTTATCGTAATACCGATAATATCATCTCTCAGGAATTCGCCCTTACTGCTGTAGTATGCTATCTCATCATTAGTTAGCAGCTCAATCTGCCTGGCTTTTATCAGACTGTCCCTGCTTTTGAAATCTCCCTTTGCATCACTATACCCCAAGGCTCGCAGAACAAATGTTACATATTGATCTACGGAAATAAATTGATTCGAGCCGAAAAGCTTTGCAGAAATGCCGGAGGTAAGACCGTTTTCATATAAATACCCTACATAATGGTCTGCCCATGGAGGAACATCTGAAAATGGATGTGAGTAATAACCTGTAGCAGCTTCATCCTCTTTTCCGATCATTCTAACCAGCATGGCTGCTGCTTCAGCACGAGTAGGCCTCCTGTCAAGTTCAAAGCCGGAGCTCCCCCCTGCAAACAACCCAAGATGTGATAATCTTTCTGCATTTTTTTCATTCTTAATAATTGTGCTGTCAGAAGAAATATTTTGTGAGAGTAAGAAAGAAAAAACAAATACGCAAGCAAACAATAAAGTAATAGTCCGTATTTTCATTACTATCCTCCATTATCCAACAGTAATTTTTTATTCTTTTTGTTTAATTATATACTATTGAGTAAATTATCGTCAATTATTCTGATTTTGTCCATATGCATTTTGATTCGTAGGAGTAGGCGAATGCCGCATACAACTAACTTGATTGTTTGATATAATTATCCTTTTGTGCTACAATTTTCTTAACAAGTTCAGCCTGTCAAAAAAGAAAAGGAGGTCAATTTTAATGAATTCTCTTCACAATGGCATTCGGACCATTGCAAAGCTTATGATCATTACAATGGCAATTCTGCTTCAATCATGTGCACCAGCAGGTACAGCCAATGATGTGAAGCTGGAGGTATTAACACAGCCTGAGCCTATAAAGGAGAAGACTGAAGATGTAATTTTCTTAAATGATTTCGAATCGGGCAGTTCTCTGACTCAGAACGGAGAGGCGGAGATAGCTCTGACGAAAGATTTTGCAGCATCCGGCACGGGCAGCCTCAGTGTAGCTCCGACTGCAGATAACAACTACAGCGGCGTAGCTCTGCGCAACGAAAATCTTGAGACACCGATGATGCCCAGCGGTGAGTATAAGCTTACAGCCAAGGCATTGAGCGAAAAGGATGCGACCCTTGGAGTACGTGTGGAAACAAAGGATAGCGGCGGCAGAGATACCTACGGAAGCGTCGGCAGCACCAAGCCCAGGCTGGCGGCAGGCAAGTGGACGGATGTTTCGATGAAATTCACCGTACCTGCAGACCACCAGTCCGTTGTCTCTATTGTTTTCCACAATGATGATATGATACAGGGACTGAAGTTCTATCTGGATGATGTGAAGCTTGAGGTGTTAACACCGCCCGAGCCGATTGGGGAAATCATAGTACCGAAATGGGATCTCAAGCTTTCCTCTATCGCAGCTACATATAAGGATCAGTTCGATATCGGCAACATCATGAGTGCCAATGAGACTACAAACGCTGATACAACAGCCATGTTCAAGCATCACTATAATGTGGTGACTGCTGAAAATGATATGAAGCCACTGTATTTGAGCCCGCAGAAAGGCAGATACGTCTTTACAAATGCAGATGCACTGATAAACTGGGCGGAATCAAATAGTATAAAGGTACATGGACATACACTCGTATGGCACAGCCAATCAGCTTCATGGCTGACTGCAGGAGAAGGCAACAAACCGCTCACCCGCGATGAGGCCAGAGAAAACATGAAGGATTATATTGATAATGTGGCAGGACATTTCAAAGACAAGGTAGTGTCATGGGATGTTGTCAATGAGGCTTTCGACGGTGGATCTAAGATCCCGACAGACTGGAAAACAGTTCTGCGCAAAAATTCACCATGGTATATCGCATATGAAAATGGTGCTGATAAGAGCAAGGGCGAAAGCGGCGCCGACTATATTTATGACGCATTTGTATTTGCCCGTCTTGCTGACCCCGGAGCAGTACTGTCCTATAACGACTATAATGAGAATGAACCTTGGAAGCGCGAGGCTATGGCACTGATGGCTGAAGACCTTAACGCGAAATGGAAGACAGATCCGCGCAACACCCAGCCTGACCGCTTACTGGTAGAAGTACTTGGTATGCAAGCGCATTACTGGGTTGGCGATCTGGATGTCGAAACAATAGACGCGACCATAGAGCGTTTTGCAAAAGCAGGCGTAAAGGTCTATGTCACTGAACTGGACATCCCGGGTGGAACATATGCCAACCAGAAATCTTCTGCTCTCACCAAAGATGAAGAAATATATCAGGCTCAGCTTTATGCGAAGCTGTTCAATATTTATAAAAAACACGCCGACAGCATCGAGCGTGTTACGTTCTGGGGCAAGGCAGATTCACAGAGCTGGCGTGCCAACGGCAGCCCGGTTCTCTTCGACAAGACATTTACCGCCAAACCGTCATATTATGCTGTCGTCGATCCTGACGGATATCTGCTGAACCCGAACTGAAAGAATCCATACAGCGATGTAGTAGAAAGTAAAGAAGAGCGCGTTTTGCTTTGCAAGCGTACTTAATTTAAAGCAAATAATAAAGAGCTTGATAAATCAAGCTCTTTATACATATTTGGTGGAGGGAGATGGATTTGAACCATCGAAGTCACTGACAACAGATTTACAGTCTGCCCCCTTTGGCCACTCGGGAACCCCTCCGTACTTCATTTGCGGCGTTTTGACCGGCGCAAGTTATATAATACAATAGCACGCCCGCCTTGTCAAGTAGAAAATCATAGTATGCAATAAAGCACTCAACAATGCCCCGTAAGCCTTGTTGAGCGCTTTTTTATTGCATACTGATATTATTTTTTGTCAATATTCTTGTCGATTGCAAAGCGAAGAATCTTTCGGGAAGTATTCTTCTGGAATTCTTCATTCCGTATTTTGACCATTTTTACCGCCTTGTATGAGACCATCCTGCTGTTGACCTTCTTGATCTCTTCGTTAAAATAGGCCTCAACATCTTCGATCCCCCTGGTTTTTAACGCTTCAAAATCCGGGAAGATCTCGGCAACAATGACTTCCTTGTCAATATTTTTATTTATTTCGCTTTCACCTGCATAAACAACAGACTCGGATACCCCGAATATCCTTGATATCTCATTTTCGATTTCCTCAGGGTATATATTTTTGCCGTTGCTCAGGATTATGATATTCTTCAGCCGTCCGGTTATGTATAGCCAGCCATCTTCGTCCAGCTTTCCATAATCGCCCGTCTTGAAATAGCCTTCCTCGTCAAATGCTCTTGCAGTTGCTTCAGGGTCATTATAATAGCCAAGCATGACATTGGGCCCCTTGACGCAGATCTCTCCTTCACCGTTTTCGTCCGGATCCTTGATTTTTACCAATTCACCGATGATCGGCAAGCCAACGCTTCCTTTTTTCTGATATTTGTTTCTGTTGCAGGAGATCAGAGGCGCACATTCGGTAATGCCGTATCCGTTGAGGATGGTGATGCCAAGGGAGCTAAAAGTGTCGATGATATCCTGATTTAGCGCGGCGCCGCCGCAGATAATCATTTCAAGCTTGCCTCCAAAGGATGCCAGCACACTCTTAAAAAAGACTCGCCGCAAATCGATGCCGCATTTGCGCAAGGTATCGCTGACTTTCATCATGGTGCGAAGTGTTTTTGCCTTACCGCTTTTTTCAGCGGCAGCCCATATTTTCTTGTAAAGCGTCTCCACAAATAAAGGGACCAGGACCAGATGTGTCGGCTGCTGCTCCTTCATTTCATTGGCAATGTGTTTTAAGCCGCTGGAAACATAAATCTCAGAGCCTTGTGCATAATGTCCGACAAAGTTCACTGTAGAGCCGAAGGTGTGGTGCGGTGGAAGCACGTTGAGCGTTTTTGGCGTAATTTCGAACAGGTACATGCCCTGTGTCATATCAGTGACAATATTCTTCTGTGATAGCATAACGCCTTTGCCTTTTCCTGTAGTGCCCGAAGTAAAGACAATGGTGGCAAGACGCTCTGTATCTATTTCGTAGTCATAGTAAGAGTTGTCGCCGGCAGCATACCGTTCAGCGCCCTTGACAGTAATCTCTGAAAGCTTCAGTGCGCCTTCCGATTTTGGCTCGCCCATACATATAAGGGTTTTTAATGTTGGAACGTCACCTCTGAGCTCTTCAATTTTTGCTTCAATTAGCGGGCTGTAAAATATAAATTCACATTGTGCGGCATTCAAGATACTGACAATCTCATCCGACGGAAGATCCTTGTCGATCGGAACGACCACAGAGCCAATTGACATAAGACAAAAGTAAGAACATATCCATTCGAATGAGCTCTCACCGATAAGTGCTATGTGCTTATTCCGGCAACCTAATGAAATCAACTCCGTCCCCATATCGCGAATATGGTCTCTGGCTTGTGCATAGGTCACTTTCACGGTCTCAGCATCCTTGGGGTTGTGTTTGTAGGAAATTGCAACTCTGTCGGGATATTTCTTCGCAACATTTTCTGTCATGATCCTGAAATCTTCAAAGACCGTTGTTTCATAAAGCGGATATTTCCTGTCTGCCATGATAGTACCTCGCTCCCTGTCATGATTTACCAGGTAATGATCCTACACCATTGTTTTCGTATATTGTTTGGATCTACCATGAAAAACCTGATACATTAATATTAATGCTTCTTGAAAGGAATAGCAAGCACTTATCTGCGCTTCATTTTCCCGATTGCCTCCCAAAGTCCGTTAAGGTATGCGATTCCAAGCGCTCTGTCATAAAGGCCATACCCCGGTCTGGCTTTTTCATTCCAGATCATTCTGCCATGATCCGGACGCATATACCCGTCAAAGCCGACATCGTGATAAGCCTTCATGATCTCGAACATATCAAAGGATCCGTCTGAGGACAGATGCGAGGTCTCATGGAAATGTCTTGCTCCGACAAACTTTATATTACGCATATGAGCAAAGTGGATCCTTCCCATAGACCCAAAATGTCTAACAATCTCGGGAATGTTATTCTCAGGATTGGCCCCCAGAGAACCGCTGCAAAGCGTCAGCCCGTTATATGGGCTGTCAACCAGCTTTACAAGCCTGTCAAGGTTTTCTCTTCCCGTCACGATCCTCGGCAGGCCAAATACACTCCATGGCGGGTCATCAGGATGAATGGCCATTTTCACATCCGCTTTTTCACAAACCGGTATGATCTGTTCAAGAAAGTACTTCAAATTATCAAACAACCTGTCTTCATCTATGGTTTTGTACTGTTCCAAAACTGTTTTCAGTTCCTTCAGTCTTTGCGGTTCCCATCCCGGCAGAGAAAAGCCATTTGAGCCGTCTGCAAAGCTTTCAACGAGCTTCAAAGGATCGGCAGCTTCTATTTCATCATTGTTATAGTATAGGACACTTGAGCCGTCTGGCAGTTCTTTGGCGAGGTCCGTTCTAAGCCAGTCGAAGACAGGCATGAAATTATAACAAATCACTTTCACACCTGCATTCCCCAGATTTACTATCGTTTGAATATAGTTCTCAATATATCTGTCTCTGGAGGGAAGTCCAAGCTTAATATCTTCATGTATATTAACGCTTTCAATCACTTCCAGCTCAAGCCCATGGTCTGTAATTTTTTCCCTGTATTTCTGGATCCTATCTATGGGCCAGACTTCACCAGCCGGAATATCAGCCAATGTCCCGACAATTCCGGAAACTCCCGGGATCTGACGAATCTGCTCCAGCGTTACACTATCATCATTCTCATTAAACCACCTGAAGGTCATTTTCATATCATTGTCTCCGTCCGCTCAAATAATTCAAGCTTGGCAGCTATTGTATGATTTTTATAACCATCATTCAATTCTGGCAGCCATTTTCTGATCTAATTAACGTTATTCAATCCTTACAGCCGCCATTTCTGCCTTCACGCACAGCTCGGCCGCCTTGAAGGCATGCTCCTGTGTCATGGCATTTTCAGTCCTGTTCAGGCAATCCAGAATCAGTTCCCCGAAATAAGGGTATCCGACCTTCCCTTTTACAGGAATATAACTTGTTTTTTCACCGTTCACAAGATAGACCTGGTCTCCGTCATGGTCACGGCCTACATCAATATATTTTCTCAGCTCGATGGTTCCTTCCGTACCAAGGATGAACAGCCTTCCGTCACCCCATGTGTCAAGTCCGTCGGGAGTAAACCAGTCCACCCTGAAATAGCCTGTTGCTCCGTTGTCCGCCACAAGTGAGGCATCTCCGAAATCTTCGAAGCTCGCATGCTCCTTGTTATTATAATTTGCAACCCGTGAAAACTGTATCGTAGCATCCTTCGCTCCTGTATAGTATAGGAATTGTTCAATCTGGTGACTGCCTATATCGCAAAGAATGCCTCCAAATTTCTCCTTCTCAAAGAACCAATCTGGTCTGCCCTTTCCCAGACGGTGGGGTCCCATGCCGATCACCTGAAGTACCCGGCCAATCGCGCCTTCCTCAATAAGCTGCCCGGCATAGACTGCGCTCTCCACATGCAGCCGTTCACTATAGTATACGGCATATTTTTTGCCAGTTTCCGCGACCGTTGCTTTTGCCTGTTCAAGCTGCTCAAGCGTGGTGAGCGGAGCTTTATCTGTAAAATAATCCTTCCCTGCCTTCAT
>JAEYON010000082.1 GCA_023411645.1 Bacillota bacterium
GTCGCTATTAAAATGATGAACTCAAAGACAAAACAAACATATAATGCTATACTATATGTACTGAAAAAACAATCAGATAACCTGTTCGGTTGATGACTGGACACATAATAGGAGTAGTATATCATGAACTTTGATATTGAATTAGTTGGCAAGATAGGATCAATGGCTTTGATCCGTGAGGCTGAACATGATATTGATTATAACGTTTTCAGCCGTATTGGCAGCGAGCTGCATCCCGGAATGATCTGGGTAAGTTCCGGAGCGGTGGAAATAGGACGCCTTGATTATATTAAGCGAACAGGCGGCGAGCTAACGGGTCCTAAGAGCGACATAATGACTGACTATTCGGCCCAGGGACAAGCAATACTGATGGAGGAGTATAGACGCTACATTCCCTCAAAATACTCTGTCCGGCAATTGTTAGTGGAGCATATGCATTTTAATGATCCCGAAAAAAGAGAGCATATCCATCAATTCCTGATGCGCTGCGTAAAGCAGGATGCTATACCGATTGTAAATTATAATGATACTGTTAGCTTCGAAGAGAACCGGCGCTGGGAATTGGAACAGCTTCGCAGCAATGGTCAAAAAGGAATTGTAGAATGTATTGACAACGATGAGACAGCCTCAGTAATTGCTACGTTAGTCAATCCGAAATATTTGCTTATTCTTACTTCCGTCGATGGAATTTACAGGAATCCGAAGGATTCATCCACATTAGTTGACAAAGTGGAGGGTAAGGATGCGGACGAGGTTATTGCTCACATAGATGAATTGCAGAAGCATTGTTTTGGCGCAAGCCGTTCCGGTGCAGGAGGAGCTAAAACAAAACTGGAATTTATAAAGGAACCTATCAGGCAAGGTACAACAGTTATCATTGCAAATTCGCGTTACCGGATTTCAGATGTTCTTTCAGGCAACTGCCCGCGAACTATTTTTCGAACCAGATGAGATAAGGACAAATATTTGATGAATCAAGTATTGGGGTACTGCTCCAGCCAGCAGTGCGACCCCAATACCTTCCGCAAATACTGATCCGCTGATAATCAACACTGCGCCAAGGACTTGGAGTAGTATTAATACTTCGTATAAAAATATGATGAAAAAGACCGTCAGCCATTTAGCCAACGGTCTATGTAAAGTAACCTCACTTCCGGTTTATCATTTTATAATTGGGCTTTTCAGGATATTTCTCCAACAGTTCTTCGTTTAGTTCCACACCGAGGCCGGGACGGTTCGGTGGTATAATATAGCCGTCTTTCCACTCGATGTATTCCTTGACAATCTCTTTATCGAAACCGTCACACCTTCCGATACACTCCTGGATAAGGAAATTCGGACTGCATGCGCCAAGATGTACAGCAGCAGCAAATGCAATGGGGCCGCAGTACATCCATGGTGCGATCTGGGCATAATGTGCCTGTGCCATTCCGGCTATTTTCTTGGATTCCAGAATACCGTTTACTCCTACATGGACTTGTATAATTTGAGCAGCCTGTTTAGCCAGTAGAGGCTGATATTCATAGATCGTAATTAATCTTTCTCCTGTAGCAATTGGAATAGATGTATGTTGAGCAACCCTTGCCATCTCATCGACATTTTCCGGAGGTACGGGTTCTTCAAACCAAAGAGGAAGATACGGTTCCATCAGCTTGGCATATGTGATGGCGGTATGAGTGCAGAACTGACCATGAGTGCCAATCAGGATATCCATTTTATCGCCCACCTCTTTTCGAATTGCAGCTACACAGTTTTCTGCATAGTGCAGCTCTTCCAAAGAGAGATTGCGAGGAGCCGGGTTTTCTGGCATGCTTGGATCAATCTTAATTGCAGTGAAACCGTCCTCCAAACACTGACGTGAAGCCCTGGCGTAATTTTCAGGAGTGTCTCTGTCATAAATTGACTGGAGCCAATCGACATATGATACCAAATATGTATAGGAACGCAGTTTTTCGTTGATCTTTCCTCCGAGCAGGTTATATACCGGCTGATTAGTCGCTTTGCCAATTATATCCCAACAGGCCATTTCAATGCCTGCAATTGCTTGGGTAGAGATCATGCCGGGATGACGAAAATAGTGCAAGCCACCGCTGTAAAGAGTCTCCCATAATAACTCAATTTTGAAAGGGTCTGCTCCGAGGACATACATGTCGCCAAAATCCTTGATCATTTGTACGAGAGTTTTCTGCCTCTGCATAACAGCATTGCACTCACCATAGCCCACGATGCCTTCATCAGTGACCAGCTTTACAAAAAGCCAGTCTTTACCGCCCTTGCGTTCGTTCGGGTTTCCGACAATAAAGGTAGTTATTTCTACGATTTTCATAACGAAATCCTTTCCATTTTAATTTTTCGTATGATGATCCCCCCGATGACAGATGATCCCCCTTATAACAATTGTATAATAGCACATGAATAATGTAATGTAAAGTGTGATATGTGACTATATAGATATCTTATGTTCTTTTATTCTTTTTTATTGTATAATACTACTCATGAAGATGACTTTATTGTAAATTATTTCATTATATTGTATCATAATGATTGGTGGAATAACTTAACAGTATAATTGAGGAAAGGCGGAATGGAGAAAAATGCGTATTTCTAGTCCTAACGATTATGAAAAGACGAAGCTTTTAGTGGCTGTTGCCTCTCTATATTATGAGAATAATTTTAGCCAAAGTGAAATAGCTAAAAAACTTGGCTTCTCCCGGCCTTATGTTTCTAAGCTGTTGGCAGAAGCTCAAAACACAGGAATCGTAAAAATTACAATCAATGATCTGACCCAGTCAGAAAGCCGAATTGAGCGAGAGATCCGGCAGCGTTTTGAGTTAAGAAGAGCTATTGTGGTGCCAAGCGCTAAAGTGGATAATATTCATGCAAGAGTGGGGGTTGCCGCGGCGAGATATCTAGACTCTATAGTCAAGAGCGGCGATACAATAGCAATAGGCTCTGGTACTACAATTTATAACTGCGCAGAAAATGTCATTGAACGTGATGACCTGGAAAAAATAAGCGTCGCTCAATTTAATGGATTCTTAACGGAGAGCAAGCAGAATGTTTATGAAGCGGAAATCGTAAAGAGATTTGCCAGCGCATTGGGCGGTGTTCCCTATATCCTGCCAATTCCGGTACTCGTCAGTGATTTGACAATCAAGGATTATATGATGCGAGAGCAGACCATATCAGAAGCAATACAGAAACTTCATGAAGCAAATATTGCTATTTTTACTGTAGGTATATTCAGCACCAGCATTGTTTTAAAACGTTCGCGTATTTTTGACCGTAAGCGTATAGAAGCTATGGCGAGCAAGGGTGCAGTAGGTGATATCCTGGTACACTTTGTGGATATATGGGGAAGGATTTGTGATCCTGAATATGACCAGTGTGTCACCTCGCTGACATTGGATGAAGTCAAGCGAAAAGAATACCGAATTACAGTTGCATGCGGAAGAGCAAAGGTTGATGCAATCTGTGCCTCGCTCAACGGTGGTTACACCAATGTACTGATAACTGATGAAGATACTGCTGAAGGAGTCCAGGAGAGGCTTGAGCTGCTGGATGCAGGTAAAGTTTTCTCTTCCAACGGATAAAAAGATTTATAGCTTCACTTAACATAAAAAGGTTATATCCAATGGAAACCGCCGTTTTTGGCGGTTTTTTTGTTTGTCAGACATAATAGGAACAAAAGTAACAGGCAAGTAACAAATAGCTATTTACATAACAATAATTCCATGATAATATACTTATGTTACATCAAATACCGTGTGGTGATCCCCCCATGGCTTTGATTCAAAATTCATATTTCGGATGATTCCGTAAAAAAGAGGGAGAAAAATTATGAAAAGATACTCAGGGTTTCTGGTCATTTTTCTGATTATCACAATGGTTCTTGTCGCCGGGTGTGCAAAAGAGGCCCCAAACACCGAGCAATCGACAAATCTACCTGAAAGCACCGCTGCTGACAAAACTACGGACAACAGTGATGTAAAGGCGGAATACATTATCAAGTATGGTTCCGGGGTTGCAGAGGTAACTGACAGACCCGACCCGGATGCGACATGGGCCTATGCATTCAGGGACTATGTGCAGGAGAAGTCAGGCGGTCGGATCAAGGTTGATTTCTATTTTAACAATCAGTTGGGAGGACAGACCGATTTATTCCAAGGAGTCGGGTCCGGAGCCATTGAGGTTGCTGTGCTAAACGGTATGACAACTGAGAATTTTAACAAAAATGTTTGCCTTTTCTCTAGTCCCGGTCTATTTAAGAGTCTGTCGGAGGCCAATGCGGTTTTTGACAGCGAGTGGGCTGCCAAGTTCTTCGATCAGATACGGTCGGACAATGGCGTAATTGTCGCCGGAACTGCCGCAACTGGTTTCAGAAATTTTACTAATGACGATAAGGAAATAAAGGTTCCTGCAGACGCCAAAGGTTTGCTGCTTCGCGTTATGGAGAGCCCTGTATCCATGAAGATGGTTGAATCGATTGGAGCTTCTCCGATTCCGATTGACTGGGGTGAAGTGTACACGGCATTGCAGAATGGTGTCGCAGATGGCCAGGAAAACGTACTAAGCGGTGTAATTGCAAATAAGGTATATGAAGTTCAGCATTATATGGTACTTGATAAGCATATGGTATCTTCTCTCTGGGGCATGGTCAGTCAGAAATGGCTGGATACTCTACCAGAAGATCTTCAGACTGTTGTGCTCGATGGAATGCGTGCCGGTGCGGAAGCTTCCCGTGCTATGCTTGATAAGTACAATGAAGACGCGCTTGACTTCCTGCGAGAAAACGGTGTCAAAATCTATGAGCCTACTGCGGAAGAAATGGAACTGTGGCAGAGTGCATACAGGACTTTGCCCTACGATTATATCAGGACTCAGGTCGAAGACCCAAAATATGTTGATGAATTATTCGCTTTATTAGAGAGCCTTGACAAATAGTCAAGCCATGAATGAATAGGCCTCATGATCGATGAGGCCTATCCTACAAATAGTGTTTGGTATTAGCCTGCTCCAAAGTAAGGACAATGCACAGCAAGAAGGAGGGAAATAAATGGATGTATTGGGGACGATATATTACAGGCTAGACAAGGCAGAGAATTTCCTGCATAAAAAAATACTTCAGCCGCTGGCATTTGTGTCGCTAGCAGCATCGGCATTATCATGTCTGTTTCAAATACTGTATCGATTTATCCTGTCGAAGTTCGTGGATTTTACTTTTCCATATACTGATGAGTTTACGCGTTACACCATAATTCTTAGTGTGTGGTTAATTGTACCTATTATAATGAAGCAAGGCTTACATCCTTCGGTTGACTTATTAAGAGACGCACTGAAGGGAAAAGGGAAATTAATTCTGTACTTCCTGATTAAAGCAATTACGATCTTTTGTCTGGTAATCTTTCTTTACTATCTTATGACTGTAATACAATCCAATGTTAATTATCATTCTCCCATGCTAAAGATACGGGGATCGGTTCTTTATTCTATTCCGGCCTTTGGTACGATTGCATTTCTTTTTCAGCTGGTTGTTGAGCTGATCGGCGTGATATCTGGAAAACTGAAGCCCTTTGAATTCCAGGTAAGCGAAGAAGACATTGAAGAGGAGGACGTTGAAGTATGACGCTCATGCTGATTTTTATATTCCTTATTGTTGTAGCGATTGGAGTTCCCGTAGGAATATCTATGGCATTTTCGACAATTGTGTCCTTTTTTGCCCTGGATGGCAATGTTTCAATAATCGCTTCCAGACTGTTTAACGGCATGGATAACTTCCAATTTGCCTGCATACCGTTTTTCATATTGGCTGCTGAGTTAATGACAAATGGCGGCATCGTCTCAAGAATAGTAAAGTTCTGCAAGACTCTGGTAGGCCATATACCGGGAGGGCTTGCCCACATGAATGTTCTGTCAAGTATGTTTTTCGCCGGATTGTCCGGTTCCGCCAATGCCGATGCGGCTGGGCCGGGAAAGGTAGAATATAACCTTATGGTAAAAGCAGGATTTCCCAGACCTTTCTCAGCAGCTGTCACTGCGGCTACGGCCATTATTGGCCCGATTATTCCTCCTAGCACGGTCATGGTTATCTATTGCGTTGCTGCACAGAATGTTTCAATCACAGCCATGTTTTTAGGCGGAATAGCGCCCGGTCTTATCATGGGAATCGCTTTGATGATATTGTGTCTGATAATCGCAATAAAAGATAACCATCCCAGAGATGCCAAATTTGCCGGTTTTAAAGTCATTTTTCAAAGTCTTTTTAAAATGCTTCCTGCCGTTTTTCTTCCGATACTTATCCTTGGCGGCGTTATGACTGGTATATTTACGCCGACTGAATCATCAATTGTCGCTGTTTTCTATTCATTGATTGTTGCAACTTTTGTTTATAAAAGGATGACATGGAAACGGCTTTACAGTTGTGTTATAAGCACTGCCAAAACAACGGCAAGCATATATTTTATTGTCTCGATTGCTATATCCATGGGATGGGCGATCACCACGCTGCGCATTCCCCAGACACTGTCAGATATAATCATGTCATTTGCAACCTCAAAAGAAGCGTTTTTGCTGATAGCCAATATTATACTGTTAATACTGGGTATGATAATGGACATCACCCCTGCTATTTTGGTCATGACACCGATCCTTCTGCCTATTGCTATGAAATATGGCATCGATCCGATTCATTTTGGCATCATTTTCATAATAAATATGTGCATTGGCCTGATAACACCACCTGTCGGAATGGTATTGTTCATAACTTCAAATGTGGCTAAATTGGAGCTTTCAAAATTGTACAGAGCTATTATACCATTTTGTGTAGTTGAAATTGCAGTATTGCTGTTGATTACATATATACCATGGATTTCAACTTTTATTCCGCGTTTATTCGGCTATTAAAAGGGGAGGGCAATGAATAAAATGGAAGGGCTCCGTATAGCAAATATCTGCCCTATGAACGAAGAAACTTCTGAATATTTAAAAACGTATGGGCAGTCTCAAGGAATTGCGATAGAGACAATTTCCTTCACAGGCAGTACCAGAGATGAGCTAACAAAGACATTATCCGGCTTTGATGCGGTTATCGCAGGAGGGGCTGAGAGGTATACCGGGGAAGTTTTCCAGTCACTTAGAAAGACATTGAAAGCGGTATGCCGATTCGGGGCAGGGTATGACAATATCGATGCAGAAGCGGCTCGTGACAATGGCATTGCGGTGATGATTGCCGGCGGTGGGAATTCTGCAGCGGTAGCAGATCATGCAATTATGCTTATGCTGTCACTTGGACGCCATATCTGCATTTATGACAGGGAAATGCGTCAGGAAATCTGGAGCGCCCCCCGTGTTTCCGTACAATTGGAGGGCAAGACTATTGGTATCATCGGATTTGGCAGGGTAGGCCGCATACTGTCGCAGTATCTCTCCGGCTTCGGATGTTTGATACTTGCTATGGATAGTTATGTTGGTGATGCTGTGATGAAAAAGTGTGGAGTCCATCGTGCCGACATGGATGAGATCGCGCGAAAGAGCGATTATATCTCTCTTCATGCACCCTACACACCTCAGACCAGAGATATGATCAATAGTGAATTCCTACAAAAGATGAAGCCGACAGCTTATATCATCAATACAAGCCGTGGCGGGCTTATTAATGAAAATGACCTTATTGAAGCATTAAGAAATGGAAATATCGCCGGCGCAGCCTTAGACGTTTTCCAGAATGAGCCTCTTGGCAGCAGTCCCCTGTTAAGCATGGATAATGTAATCTTGTCTCCCCATGTAGCATATAACACGAGGGAAGCAAATCTGCTGACTGCAAGAGTGACGGTTGATAATTTGTCATCTTATCTGAAAACCGGAGTCTGTGAGGACATTGTCAACGGATAACTATTCGGAGATATCAAGGATTAAATGAAAATTGATTATTCTATGAGAATAAAGAATTAGAGGGTGGACACATTATGTCATGTCGAGCAATTAAATCTATATGGGCACGTGAGGTATATACTAGAAGGACGTTCCCCGGAGTTGAAGTCATTGTGGTCACTGAAGGAGGACATGAAGGCCGTGCGGTCTGTGTTGCCGGACACTCTGTAGGTTCGCATGAAGTAAAATTCTCCTATGATAATAACGTCAAATGGGGCGGTAAAGGAGTCATGACCGCGGTAGAGAATGTCAATAATGTTATAGCTCCTGCTTTAATTGGTATGGATGCCTCCTGGCAGTATATAATTGACCAGACGATGCTGAGCCTGCGATCAGACGCAAAAGCTGAGCTGGGAGGTAATGCTATTGCTGCAGCATCTGCTGCTATCCTTAAAGCAGGGGCTGCCAGTCTGGGGATACCGCTTTACAGGCATATCGGAGGTGAGAATGCCATGTATCTTCCCGTTCCTGGTGTACCCGCTTTTAATGGGCACGAGCGCTGGGGTGGGGGGATTACAACGCCTGGCACTAAACCCACTTATGACTTTGTACTACACGGCTTCGATACGTTTTCCGAAGCGTCTTATGTCGGATGGGAGATGGAACAGAAGTGGAACGAATCCATGGCTAAATACGAGCATTCTGTAGGTGCATTTGGTTATTATACTATCCCAAAAGGGAAGTTTGAGTCTGACGAACAGATATGGGCCCTTATGACTGAGACCATTATTAAGGCTGGATACGAAGGACGGGTTGGCATACAGGTAGATATAGCATCCGACACATATTACAATAGGAAAGACGGAAGATACTATGGCTTATTTTCAAAGGTACCAAAAACCTGCGACGATTTAATGAAATTGTATATCAATGCAGTAAAGAATTATCCTTTTTTAATTATTGAAGATCCGTTCTTTGAGGACGATTATGAAAATCATGCAGAATTAGTCAAGTATGTTGATATCCAAATTGTAGGCGATGATTTATTCACGACCAACATCAAGCGTGTCGACGAGGGTAAAAGGCTTGGAGCAGCAAATACTGTGTTGCTCAAGGTAAATCAGATCGGAACTATTAGTGAAGCGCTTGAAATGGTCCAGTTTGCATATAAGGCCGGGTATGGGGTAATGCCCTGTGAGAGCCGGGGAGAGGGCGTTGCTATTGCTGACTACTGCGTAGGAATTAATGCATGCTCTGTTAGAGAAATGGCTACTGGAGAGGTGGGAAACCGGTTCCTTGAGATTGAGCGGGAGTTAGGTTCAAAGGCAAGATTTCAGGGAACTCGTGGTTTACGGGGTAGACGGTTTGAGTCCATGTAGGCATGACAAGCTCAGAATTATTATTACCAGTATTCCGGTGAAACAATATCACTGTTGTTTTCACCGAATATCAGCTATGAGAGGACATCTATGCGTATTTTAAATACAGATCAGTTAGTTTCACACGGCAATATCAAAGGACGGCAGCATATGCTTCAAATACTGGAAGCAGGATTGGCTGCAGCAGACCCATATCAGAGTGCAACAAAATTAATTCGTATAGAGGATAATATGCTGCTTATCGGTAATTCAGATTTTGAAGCAGACAATGATCCTCAAAGCGGAATTGAGAAGTACGACTTGAATCAAATCAAGCGTATTTTTGTTGTAGGAGCTGGGAAAGGGGTGCAGCGAGCAGCCAAGGCATTTGAGGAGGTGTTGAAGGACCGATTAACGGGGGGGGAGCTGATCTGTAAATATGGGGACGAGTTGATTCTGGAACATATACATGTGACTTATGGCGCTCATCCCGTGCCGGATGACAATTGTGTAGTCGGATCAAGAAAAATATTAGAGCTGGCTAATGGGATAACAGAAAATGATCTTGTAATAACTATCATAGCCAACGGGGGAAGTTCCCTGCTAACCCTTCCATTCGATGATATACCACTGGAGGATGTGAAGCGGATCGTACGGGTTATGCAGATTGAAAAAGGTGTCAGTACTACCGAACTAAACACTATCCGCAATCATATTGACCAATTAAAGGGGGGCCGCATAGCCAG
>JAEYON010000173.1 GCA_023411645.1 Bacillota bacterium
GTACCAACCGGTAGAGTTCATCCGGGCGTAGAGGCAGACGGTTTGCTCCCGACCAATCTTTCGTACCAGATAGCTTCCCGCCTGATCTTGTGCCTTAGTTGTGACAATATCATACCAAAATAAAGCAGCTTTTGCCGGAAGCGATTCATCGTTAGCCGCAATCAGGCTTCCGCTTTGGTCAAGTAGGACGTAGCTTCCCTCCTGATCAAAGCCAAGAAGCTGTGCCTCGTACCAATCTGAGGGCACATTGATCATCAAAGCATTTGCGCGTGGGATTCCCTTCTTGCTGGTCTCGAAAAAGAGAAATGAGTAAAACTCCTTCGCTCTTCCCAAGCTGGGATCTACGACCGAGCGGCGGATTGGTTGCATTCGATTTTCCATACTTCGGTTTAGAAAAAGCTCGGCCGCTTGTCTATCCGCAAATTCGTTTACCGGGGCACTGAGGATGTTGGATTCAGTGGTATAGACATACTGTGTATTCTGGTTATAGATGCTGATCGAATCGACAAATTCACTGCTACTGACATAGGTATTAAGCTCTCTCAGCCCATAGACCCGTTCCAGGTTGGAAAGGCTGTAGCTTTCCCGTAGCCGGGTGACGGAAGGGGTATAAAACACCTGTAATCCATAACTGCGCACCGTAGTCTGTACCAGCTCGGAGAGGGTATCCATCTGCACTGAGAAATCATTGTTAAGCTGTGCCAAAGAACGTAGCGTGATACCGGAAAACGCATGATAGACGCTGCTGAGCAAACAGGTAAGCAAAATGAGAAAACCCGCGCAGCAGCACAGGCAAAGCATTCCATATTGGTTTAACCGGGCGCGTAAGCGCGCAAAGCGAGAAGACTCTTCCATTTTACTTCTCCGAGCCCCACGGGGTATATAAAAAGTTTAAAAACAGTAAAAGTTTAAAAATAGTATATCAAAAGGGTCCGATTTATTCAACCTTACTTTACAATTCCTTGAAAACAGAATAAAATATAGCATATCAGAATCCATGGCGAAAGGGGACTGTGTCTTGCCTTTGATAAAACGATACCGGCTTTCTTTAAGTGCTCTGTTTGTTTTCACAATGGTCGGTTGCATGTCTGCACCCGCACAGCCGCCTGAGCCGGTTGGTCCGGCCGCGTATACCGGCCGAGTGATGCTTTATTCTTCAATGCAAGAGAATCAGATTGTTGCAATCAAAGAAGGATTCGAGCAGAAATACCCAAATGTAACGATGGAATATTACTATTCAGGCACGGCAAAGGTGCTGACTAAAATCGCAACAGAAAATCAGTCGAGACGTCCGAAAGCGGATGTGGTCTGGCTAGGAGATCCTTCTGAATATGTTTCGCTGAAAAACGCAGGGGTACTTTCTCCTTACATTTCGCCTCAGGGGATTCATATCAACGAGGATTATCTGGACCCCGAACACTATTTTACCGGCGCACGGCTAGTAAATGTTGGAATTGCCTATAATACCGATCTTGTTTCACTTCAGGATGCACCTGGAAGCTGGAACGAGTTGCTTGATCCCAGATGGCAGGGTAAGATTGTCATGACAGATCCGGGAAGTGCAGGGACCATTAAATACTTCGTTAGCGCATTGATGGCCGACGAGCGGTATGGTGACAACTATTTCATCAGACTACGAGAAAACGGCTGCGCGCTAGAGAGCGGCTCCGCTGCAACCCATCAGCAGGTGGCGTCCGGCAACTACCCAATTGGGATATGCCTCGATTATGTAACCGCAAACCTCGCACAGGGGGGCGCACCTGTAGCTTTTATCTATCCTCAGCAGGATCTTGTCAGTATCTATAGCCCACTGGGGCTGGTGGCTAACTGTGCCAATGAACAGAATGGGAAGCTGTTATACGATTTCATTCTCTCAAGGGAGGGGCAGGAAATTCTGGTCAAAAACAACCTGATCAGCATTCGAGACGACATCCAGCAGGGCGAAAGCATGCTGAAAGCAACCTCTGGGAGAATCCTTCACACCGATTTGGACTGGATTGCAAAAAATTCCGATGAGATTATGTCCCGATTTGATAAGATTTTTCAATTATGAAAACAGCGCTCTCCCGTTTGGGAGGGCGCTGTTTTCTGATAAAAAGGGGGAATTAGATATCTTCGACAAAAAGCACCCCGTCAACATTGCGGATAATCTCAATGACATCCGCTGGGTTTGTGTCTCTTCCGGTGCGTTGGAGGTCAAGCAGAATTTCATTACATTGGTCCGAGGTTTCACGGTTTAGATGCTCAATATTGGTCATGTGCCAGCCCGTCTGCCGCAATGCGCGAAGCAGGTTAGAAAAGGGAACCGAGTTTGAATATTCAAGGTAGATTCGAAGTGTCGAAGTAGCTTTGAGATAGCGTTCGTCGAGCCGGTTGAGACTTACGATCACCAAAAAGAGAAAGATACACATAATAATTGCGCCCGCATAAAAGCCTACCCCGATAGCAAGACCCATACAGGCCGATGCCCAAAGGCCTGCGGCGGTGGTCAACCCTTTAACCTGCTGCCCACGTTGGTGGCCGGTAATGACGATGGTACCAGCACCTAGAAATCCAATGCCGCTGATAACCTGCGCCCCCATTCGTGCGGGGTCTGAGTT
>JAEYON010000100.1 GCA_023411645.1 Bacillota bacterium
GTAAACTTGCGATGATGTTCCTTTTACCCTCACTCATTGGTTCACGTCTTTTTGCCATAAAAAAGCCTCCTATGATTTTTATTTTATCATAGAAAGCTTAATTTACAGACTTTTATTCACAGGCTCAATTTTGCAGGGTACTTCCCACCCCTTACCCTCTCAGATGCTCGATCAGGGTCTTTAATCCAATGCCAATGAGAATTACGCCGCCTGCAAACTCAGCCTTCGACTTTAATTTCATACCAAAAACATGCCCGATCTTAACTCCTGCCGCTGAAAAAAGAAATGTGATGATGCCGATAAGGGAGACAGCAGGCAGAATCTCCACCTGCAAAAAAGCAAAGGTTACGCCGACGGCCAATGCGTCGATGCTGGTGGCAACTGATAATACTGTCATGTTTTTCAGATCAAATGTATTGCTGAAATTTTCGCAGTGTTCATTTCTGGATTCTCTGATCATATTAACGCCAATAATCAACAGCAGACCAAAGGCAATCCAATGGTCTATTGCCGTAATATAGTCTTTAAACTGAGTCCCCAACAGGTATCCAATATAAGGCATACCAGCCTGAAAGCCTCCGAAAAATAATCCTGTTACAACCGCATGCTTGAGTCTCAGGTTTTGTACCGATAAGCCCTTGCAAATAGCTACCGCAAAAGCATCCATTGAAAGACCCGCCGCAATAAGTATTAATTCAATAATATCCATCAGTAATTTCTCCTTTGATTAGGAAGGTCCTAAGTTGCAATAATACCATATATTACATGTTTCTTCAATAATGGCTGTAAAAAAAACTGCAGGTTCATCACCTGCAGCAAAAATAAAATATTCACTTATTCGAATACTATCGTGTCATGTTGTTAGCCCTTCGCATAAGCCTGTTGAACTCATCAGCAATACTATTCATCATATTATTGCCATCTGCATTGGTACCGTTCATCCCTGTACCATTAGTCCTGGTACCGTTTATACCGGCGCCGTTCATCCTGTTGCCGGTACTTGTCCTTGTTCCCATACCAAGCCTTCGCATCCTGCTCATGATATCGGAAGTATCGTCCACGGTAACATTTTTAATTTTACTATCGATCTGCTTGACCCTTTTGGCGATAGCACTCTTGATTTGACCTGCGTTGGTATTTCCTGCAGTCCTCACTCCGACAAGACAATCATTGCCCATTACGATTACTTCAGCCTCATCTACCCCTTTCATATTCATTAGCTGCCTTTTGATTGTACTTGCTTTCTGTCTGTCTGCAGCAGAGAGCTGTGTGCCGGTAATGGCGTTGTTGGTTCCGGTGTTATTGCTCATTCCGGTGTTATTGCCCATTCTGGTGTTATTGCCCATTCCGGTATAGCCGGCTCCGGTGTTGTTGCCGGTTCCAGTATAGCCGGTTCTGTTGTTGGTTCCGGTGTTTCCCCACAGATTGGTTCCCGAATTATTTCTGTTGCCCGTATAATTCCTGGCGCCTACCAGATTATTCGTACCATATCCCTGGGTCAGCATATTCTGCTGTGTGTAACCCTGCGCCCTTTCCTGCCCGGTTTGCGCACAACCCACAAGTACAGCTGTGGCAAGACAAACGCTGCTTAAAATACATAAAGCTGTTCTTAATGAATTTTTCATTTTTCAACACCTCCCGTACTATTCTGTGTACATAATCAATAATTATTTGAGTTAAAAAATAAAAAAGATGCAAAATTTTTATTAAAATCCGACATAAAAAAGCCGGCATTGAAATTTATCAACGCCGGCACAAAATGTTCAATAATTCAATTTTTATCGCTCATAATACGTGTATCCGCGCATGCCATCTTCATAGGCGCGCATAATCTCCGGCCTCTCTCCGGCGGTGATACGCCCTTCGTGTATTGCCTGTTCGGCTGTCTCACGCAAACGCACCAGCATGTCCTTCGGGTCAAACTCAACATAGGAAAGCACATCAGCCACACTGTCTCCATGGATCTCCTTCACAAGGTCATAATGGCCGTCGGGATTAATTCTTACACTGACCACATTAGTGTCGCCGAATAGGTTATGCAGATCTCCCAGCGTCTCCTGGTATGCACCCACCAAAAACACCCCGAGAAAATAGTCGTCGCCGTTTTTCATTTCATGAAGCGGAAGTGTCGTACGCACATCATGAAGGTCAATAAAACGATCAATTTTTCCATCGCAGTCACAAGTAATATCTGCAATAACGGCATTGCGTCTGGGAAGCTCCAGCAGCCTGTGCAGCGGCATAATCGGGAAGAGCTGATCAATAGCCCAGCTGTCCGGAATTGATTGAAAGACAGAAAAGTTGCAATAATATATATCTGCAATAGCGCTTTCAATGTCCTCCAATTCCGGAGGGCTATGTTTTAGCTTTTTCTTTTCCTTAGCAATCTGACTGATCGTATTCCAAAAAACCTTTTCAGATAAGGAACGCTCCCTAAGGCTGATCTTACCGTGCTTGAACATTTCCCGGATCTCATCTCTGTAGTACAGTGCATCATTATAGCACTCCTGTATATTCTTCAATGAAAGATTCCTATTTACATCATACAGATTCCTGATCTGCTCCGGCATATTCTCATCAAGTGTTTTGGGAATATCGAATTCTTCAAACTTTTCAACATTCAGGACATTAAACAGCAGCACGGAATAATACGCTACTGTCGTTCGCCCTGACTCCGTAACAATTACAGGATGAGGAATATCCGCTGAGTCCAGCGTTGTCATTACCGCTTCCACAATATCCGTACAGTACTCTTCCACTGTGTAATTACGGCTATTGACATAATTCGTATTGGAGCCGTCATAATCAACAGCCAATCCTCCGCCAAGATCCAGATACCCCATCGGCGCCCCTTCCTTCACAAGCTCCGAATAAACGCGCGCCGCCTCCAGAACCGCTGAGCGGATGTCTCGAATGTTTGGTATCTGCGACCCCAGATGATAGTGAAGCAGCTTGAGAGAGTCCAGCATGTTCCGTTCTTTTAAGTTATCAACCATTGTAATCAGCTGAGATACATTCAAACCAAATATACTACGATCCCCGCCGGATTCGGTCCAGTGTCCGCCGGCCTTTGCTGAAAGCTTTATTCGGATGCCGATATTCGGCTGCACACCCAAAATCCGTGAACGTTCCAGAACAGTGTCCAGTTCATCCGGAATTTCTATGACAAAGAAGCACTGAAATCCCATTTTTACAGCATATAATCCCAGATCTACAAACTCTGCATCCTTATATCCGTTGCAGATCAGACAGGCCTCCTTATCCTTCATCACTGAAAGCGCAGCGATCAGCTCCGCCTTGCTGCCAACCTCCAGCCCATGGTGATAGCGCTGGCCGAATTTGGTTACCTCTTCAACCACCTGCTGCTGCTGATTCACCTTGATCGGGTAAACACCCCGGTATTCACCCTTATAGTTCAAATCCTTCATTGCTTTTCTAAAAGAATCATTCAGGTAGGAAATCTGTGAGTCAAGAAGATTCTCGAAGCGCAAAAGCACAGGCATATCAAGCCCGCGTTCCCTGACGCCGGATATGATATCCATCAGGCTGATTGCAGCCGCTTCATTATCTTTATATGGGTTTACCAGCACTTCCCCTTTATCGGAGATTGTAAAATACCCAGCGCCCCAGTTTTTTATACCGTACAGCTCTTCGGACTTTTCCCTTGTCCATCTGCCTAAAAGCTCAGCTTTGTTCATTCTAACGCCCTACCGTTTCTAAAACATTTATCAGTTTTCCCCTATCATAGGGTAAATATATATAGCAGACAATAACATACTATAATCAACACTGTCAATAAACGATTTTATGGTATACATGAATGGCCGGAACTAATAACTATTCTTCCCCAAAATCAGGCACATAATTATGGTCAACAATAATCACCGCACGATATGATGGGTCTATTTGCTGTATTTTCTCTGTGATCAGTGCAATCAATTCATCATCACTCCATTTGAACTCAAATGGCACAACAATATCAAAAATAAGGTTGGAATGGCTGATACCCCAGACAACACGGAAATCATGCATACCAATTTGGGGAGAAATCTGACGGATCAGGTTTTTCACGGCAGCCTTCAGCTCGTTGGTCTGTTCATTATTAATCACAACCGGATCCAGATGTATGACCATATGAATATCCATTTCTTTTAAAAAATCCCGCTCGATATTGTCAATAATATCGTGACTGACCATAATATCCTGACATGCGGAAACTTCGCAATGAACAGACGCAAAGCATTTGCCCGCTCCATAGTTGTGAACGCTAAGATCATGCAGCCCAACAATGCCGTCATAGCTTAGTATCTTTTGATATATTTTACAGACCAGCTCTTCCGGTGGAGCATTGCCTAATAAAGGACTTGCCGTATCTATAATTATTTTAATACCCGATATCATTATAAAAAGTGCTACAGCAACACCCATATAACCATCCAGGTTAAAACTCGTCAGGTATGTAATTAGTGCGGCTGCAAGCACTGATGATGTCGCCAGAATATCATTACGGCTGTCAAGGGAAGTCGCACTCAGCACCGAAGAATCAATTCTCCTGCCAATCTTTCTATAAAAAAGGCACTGCCACAGCTTCATAAGAATAGATACAAGCAGGATGACTGCCACAAGCCATGAGAACTGGGGCGTCTTCGGGTGGATGATTTTTTCAACGGAAGATCTGGCCAGTTCAAAGCCTAAAAACATAATAATAAACGATACAATAAGGCCGGAAATGTATTCCATACGGGCATGCCCGTAGGGATGCTTTGCATCCGCAGGCTTACCTGATATTTTGAATCCGATCAGTGTGATAATAGAGGATCCTGAGTCAGACAGGTTGTTTACAGCGTCCGCAATAATGGAAATACTGCCGGAGAGTGTACCTGCAATTATTTTAAACAGGAATAGAATGAGATTTGTTGCAATCCCGACGATTCCGGCCAGTTTGCCATAATTCTCACGCACCTGCGCATTTTCAACATTATCCCGATCCTTTATAAACATTCTGACCAGAAAATCTGTCATCCCCACACCTCAATTCATATTTTGCACACTTTGATTCACATTTAGTACAGACATAGAAAACCGGTTGTTAAAGATTCAAATAAAAAAATCTGTGAGACATATTACTGTCCCACAGATTCGGTTATCCAATCTGCTGCCGTTTCCGGCCCGGCCCCACGAACCGCCCTCGGTTCATCGCCTGCTCAGTTTGTACTGTAGTAAAGTGCAGCGCAAAGTGATTGCTTTATTATATGGCATTTGGAGATATTTGTCAAGTCTCATAAGCCTACCGACTTGCGGGCGTTTAATCGACTATCTTATTTAAGATAATCGACGCCAGCCCTTTGGATAGCCAATCCCCGGGTGTAGCGTTTCATAAATTCATTAAAACCGGCAACATCTGAGGGATCAGGAGCAATAGAGCTTACTTGCTTTCCGGCAAAAACCTTTTGTGCGAGGAAGTCCTCAAGCGATTCGTTTTCTTTTCGATTGAGCATATAGGAGGCAAGCAGTGCAATACCCCATGCTCCGCCTTCTCCGGCAGTTTCCATAACCGATACGGGAACATTAATGGCTGCGGCCATAATTTTCTGTCCCACTTCCCTGGTCTTGAAAAAGCCCCCGTGGCCCAAGATTTCATCCACCTTAACGGACTCTTTTTCAAATAGAATATTTAAGCCGGTTTTCAGAGCACCCAGTGCTGTAAATAAATTGACTCGCATAAAATTAGCCAGGTTGAAATTACTGTTTGAGGAACGCACAAACATTGGACGGCCTTCCTCAAAATGAGTAATATGTTCGCCTGATATGTAGCAATATGCCAATAATCCGCCGCAGTCCGGATCACCCTGAAGTGCCATTCCCAGTAAAGTGTCATATAGCTTCGGTTTGCTTACATCCATGCCCAATGCTTTGACAGCTTCAGCAAACAAGCCTATCCAAGCATCGTAATCAGATGTGCAGTTGTTAGAATGAGCCATGGCCACAAGTTTTCCAGCGGGTGTCGTCACCAGGTCAATTTCGGGATATACTTTCGACAGTTCCTGCTCAAGGACAATCATTGCAAAGACTGATGTTCCGGCGGATACATTTCCCGTACGGGCTGCTACGCTGTTGGTAGCCACCATGCCCGTTCCCGCATCACCTTCGGGCGGACAAAGCGGAATCCCCGGCTGCAGCTGACCGGTAACATCCAGGAGTTGTACTCCGGCGGCTGTCAATTCACCAGCTTTTGCACCGGCTGCAAGAACAGCTGGTAGGATGTTCTCCAGGCGCCACGGTAAATTTTGCTGACCAATCAGCTCATTGAACTGCTCAATCATTTCTAAGTTGAAGTCTTTAGTATTCAAGTCAATTGGGAAAACCCCTGATGCCTCACCAATTCCCAGTGCTTTCTGTCCTGTCAATTTCCAATGTACATACCCCGCCAATGTTGTTATGTAGGCAATATCGGATATATGTTCTTCTTGATTCAAGATTGCTTGATAAAGATGGGCAATACTCCATCTTTGAGGAATAGGATAATTAAACAGCTCGGTTAGGGCTTCAGATGCCTGACCGGTTATGTTGTTGCGCCAGGTGCGGAAGGGAGTTAAAAGATTATCGTTTTTATCGAAAACCATGTAACCATGCATCATAGCGCTAAAACCGATTGCCCCCGTAGTCCTGATTGTCACTCCAAATTGCTCTTTGACATTATCGGCCATTTTCTGGTAGCTGCTTTGTATACCTTTCCAGATATCATCAATGCTGTAAGTCCAAATATTATTGATATAACTGTTTTCCCAGTCGTGACTTCCAGAAGCTATGGGTGAATTTTCAGCATCGATTAGAACTGTTTTGATACGGGTCGATCCCAACTCAATCCCGATTACTGTTTTACCGTTGATAATGTTATTTCTGGCATCATTCAATTCAATACTCATAATTTTTCTCCATATCAACAAATATATTCTATTCTAAGTTTATATAAGAATTTATTTTTTTGCAACTAAGATATGTGACACACGCGTTGCACTATGTCTTTGTCATAAACTCATTCCTGCATTTGGGGCAAGTGACAATCATTCTTCCCTTGCCCTTCGGGAGCCGCAATTCCGCCTTGCACTGCGGGCACTTCAAAAACTTCTTGCTCTTTGATTCCGCTAAGCGCCTGCGTATTTTCATAAACCATGCGTACACCGGGCTGATTAGCATTGAAAATTTATAATTCTCCATGCTTCTTTTATTGATATTTTTGGACAGCATCCTGAAAATACAGAATCCGAGCGGAATATAGCTGACAAGTGATAACAGCGGCAAACGGGCAAACCGTGCAATTAACGTCAGCAATATTGAAAAGATAAGCAGCGCCAATGAAAGCTGATCCGATCCATATCTTCCGTACATAAATTTCTTTAACCAATTCATATTAGTCTCCTCTGTGTATAAATTATGTCTTGTTCTTCTTTACTGACTATACTCTTTTCCGTTCCGAAATCATTCGGCTATAAACCGCAGCCCATGCTACGGCCGCCTCATAGCAATCTTTTGCATAAACTTAACCAGCTCTACTATCGGGATAATTACAAATGCCAGACCAATCCCAGCCGCAAGATTAGCAATTGGAAGAGCCTCAAGGTCAAACAGCGTGTTAATGCCAGGTATATAAATAACGCCAAGCGTCAATATAAAGGATAAAATCATAGCTCCTGTCAGGTACTTATTATGTGTTCTCAACTTAAAAATGGACTTGTCTCTGGAACGCATATTAACGGAATGGAATATCTCACAAAGGGACAGCGTCAGAAATGCCATAGTCATACCGGTGATTTGCGACCGGCTTTTCCCGATAAAGTACGAGGCAAGGGTCAGCGCCGCCACAATAATTCCCTGATAAATGATACTAATCCCCATCCCATTGGAAAAGACACCCTCTTCCGCACTGCGAGGCGGTTTCTTCATGATATCAGGCTCAGCCTCTTCCATTCCTAGCGCAATCGCCGGGAATGTATCGGTAACCAGATTGATCCATAAAATATGGATGGGAGCAAACAGCCTGAAGCTCATCAATGTCGCTGTAAATAGTGCGACCACTTCGCTCAGGTTAGCCGAGAGCAGGAACTGAATCGCTTTTATTATATTGGCATATATCCGTCGCCCTTCCTCCACCGCATAAACAATGGAAGCAAAATTATCATCAGCCAGAACCATGTCCGAAACATTTTTTGATACGTCGGTGCCGGTGATACCCATACCTACGCCAATATCGGCGGATTTTAAAGCTGGAGCGTCATTCACCCCGTCGCCTGTCATTGCAGTAATCTTCCCCTGCTTCTTCCATGCATTGACGATACGAACCTTATGCTCCGGCTGGACACGGGCATAAACAGCAAAATGACCTATTTTCTTTTCGAATTCCTCATCGGACATCTGCGAAAGCTCCGCCCCCGTGATGGCCTGGCTGTCGTCGGTAATAATGCCAAGCTCCTTTGCTATAGCTATTGCGGTATCCCGGTGGTCGCCTGTGATCATAATGGGCTTGATTCCGGCATTGCGGCATTCCTCAATGGCTGCCTTTACTTCGGGGCGGACCGGATCAATCATACCTGTCAGTCCGATAAACGTCATTTCTCTCTCAATACTTTCCGGGGAAATATCTTCGGGAAGTCCGCCGCTCTCCTTCATGGCTGCGCCAAGCACCCGCAGGGCTTTATCGGCCATCCTTTTGTTCTCAGTCATAATCCGGCTGCGAAGCTCCTGTGACAATGGAATAATTCCCTGCTCAGTCATCATATTGGTGCACTTTTTCAGCAGTTCGTCCGGAGCACCCTTTGAATACTGTATAAACCTTCCGTCAGCTTCCTTATGAATGGTTGACATCATTTTTCTCATGGAGTCAAACGGCGCCTCTGCAACACGCGGAGTTTTTGCCTCAAGCTCCGTCTTGTTTAAACCCATACTATAAGCATAGCGGACCAGTGCACTTTCTGTGGGCTCTCCGATGATGTTTCCCTTATCGTCAGTTAATTCAGCATCATTGCACAGTGCCATAGCTTTAGCAAGCTTTTCGGTATCTCCAAATGCATCGACCACAGTCATTCTGTTCTGCGTCAGCGTTCCAGTCTTGTCGGAGCAAATAACCTGTGTACAACCCAGCGTTTCAACAGCAGTCAGTTTTCTGATAATGGAGTTGCGCTTCGACATTCTGGTTACGCCGATAGATAGTACGACAGTTACCACAGCCACAAGGCCTTCAGGTATCGCGGCAACAGCCAGGCTGATGGCAAGCAGGAACATTTCAAGAACGTTGCTTCCCGAAAAACCGCCGCTTTGCAATACACCGAAGATGAATATAAAAACACTGATACCAAGCACACAAATGCTCAATATCCTGCTCAACCCTGCCAATGTCTTTTGCAGCGGCGTTTTTTCCTCCTCTGCGTTGGAAATGTAGTCGGCTATCCTGCCCATCTCTGTCGCCATTCCAGTCTGAATGACAACGCCCTCTCCGCGGCCATACACTACACTCGTGCCCATATATGCCATGTTGTGGCGGTCACCCAGAGAAATATCCCGATCTGACACCGGAATCACATGGGTGTACTTTTCAGACGGCACAGATTCGCCTGTCAGGGACGCTTCTTCTATCTTAAGACTCGATGCTGCTATCAGCCTCATGTCGGCCGGGACTGCATCTCCGGCCTCCAGCAGAACTATGTCACCGGGCACGATGTCCTCTGATTTTACCTGAACCGCATGTCCGTCCCTACGCACCTTTGAATACGGAGATGCCATTTTTTGAAGAGCCTCGATGGCCTTCTCCGCTTTTCCTTCCTGTACAACGCCCAGAATAGAATTGAGCACCACAACCATAAGGATGATAACCATATCCGCAAATTCTCCTGCAACACCGGAGATCACAGCAGCTGCTATCAATACGATGACCATTGGGTCCTTCAGCTGTTCCATAAATCTTTGGAAGGTTGTTTTCTTTTTACCCTCCGCTAATTTGTTTTTTCCATGCTTCTCCAGCAGTGCTTCAGCCCTTGATGAATCAACACCGTTTACAGTTGTTTCCTGAATTCGCAGCACTGTATCAATATCTTCAAAATAATGTTTCATCAATCATTTCCTCTCAATAATCTCTAATACACACATATATATGTATATGTATTATACCATGATTTATCATGGTATAATTGCGCATGTGCGTTTCAGCTCCGCTGAAAATTTCGCACGCGCATAAATTCCGCCGGAGGCGTATAATAACCCTACTTGTTAAGGTTATTATACCATGAATTCACAAATTTATGGCATATGGTTTTCTGCGATGTAATCGAAAGAAACAGGTGCATAAATCTCACAAACTACCGGATTTTATGCACACCTCGCCAATATATAATGAATTAAAATGCATCTATTCGCGGCATACAACAAAGGGACGGCTCCTCTGTGTCGCAAGAAGCCGCCCCACTTATATACTCCCTATGCTGTCTCAATACTGTTATCTGCATGAAGAGACAACTTTTCTACCGCCCATTCGCGCATCTTATATTTCATGATCTTACCCGCAGCGTTCATTGGAAATTCATGAACGAATTCAATGTACCTTGGAGTTTTATGCTTGGCCATATGTGAGCGGATATAATCCTTCAGTTCTTCTGCTGTTAGTTCTTCCCCCGCTTTCAGGATGACACATGCCATAATCTCTTCGCCGTACTGCTTGTCAGGCACACCGATGACCTGTACGTCCTTAACCTTCGGATGGGTGTATATGAAATCCTCGATCTCCTTGGGGTAGATATTTTCACCCCCACGGATGATCATATCCTTGATTCGGCCTGTAATCTTGTAATATCCGTTTTCATCACACCTTGCCAGGTCACCGGTGTGTAGCCAGCCGTCTTCATCTATCGCCGCCGCGGTGGCCTCAGGCATCTTATAGTAGCCCTTCATAATATTGTAGCCTCTTGCAACAAACTCTCCGTCCGTATTTGGCGGAAGCTCTTTATTTGTCTCAGGATCGACGATTCTGCATTCAACGCCCGGCAGCGCTCGTCCGACAGTATTAACACGCAAAGCAATTGAATCGTCCACACGGCTCTGGGTACAGCCCGGTGATGATTCGGTCTGACCGAATACGATCGTAATCTGCGTCATATTCATCTTGTCCAACACATCCTGCATGACCTTGACCGGGCAGGGGCTTCCGGCCATGATACCCGTCCTCATGTGAGAGAAGTCAGTTTTTACAAAATCCTCATGTTCAAGCATAGCAATAAACATGGTCGGTACGCCATGGAATGCAGTAATCTTTTCTTTATTGATACACTCCAGTGAAAGCTTCGGTGAAAAATACGGCAATGGAGACATGGTAACTCCATGGGTCATAGACGCCGTCATAGCAAGTACCATGCCAAAGCAGTGGAACATCGGTACATGGATCATCATTCGGTCGGCAGTTGAAAGATCCATGCAGTCACCAATATTTTTGCCATTGTTTACTACGTTGTAATGTGTCAGCATTACGCCTTTTGGGAAGCCGGTAGTACCAGATGTATACTGCATATTGCAGACATCATGCTTATTCATTGAGGCAGCTCGGCGATATACCTCCTCCACAGGCACCCTGTCTGCCATAGCAATGGCTTCATCCCAGGTCAGACAGCCCTTTTGTCTGGAATCAACCGTAACAATATTGCGCAGGAAAGGGAGACGTTTCATATGCAGCGGCTTTCCAGCCTCGGCAGTTTCAAGTTCAGGACAGAGCTCCTTTATAATTGACACATAGTCGGAATCCTTGAAGCCGTCTATCATGACCAGTGTATGTGTATCAGATTGTCGCAGCAGGTATTCTGCTTCGTAAATCTTATATGCGGTATTGACAGTGACCAGTACCGCTCCAATTTTTGTAGCTGCCCAGAAGGTGATAAACCAGGCAGGCACATTCGTAGCCCAGATGGCCACATGGTCTCCAGGTTTAACGCCCATCGCGATCAATGCGCGTGCAAATGTATCCACATCATCTCTAAATTCTGAATATGTCCTGGTGTAATCCAGTACTGTATAACGAAAAGCATACTGGTCTGGAAATTCATCAACAATACGGTCCAGTACCTGAGGAAAAGTCAGATCAATCAGAGTATCCTTTTCCCAGATAAATTGACCTGTTTTTGCATTATTGTAAAACAGACGCCCTGTTTGCTCGCCTTTCTCCAAATACCGGCTCATAAAGTGTGCGAAATGGGGGAATACAATTCCTGCATCACTCAAATCAGGAGCCCAACGTTTTACCCATTCAAGGGAAATATACCCGTCATAATTAATTGAACGCAGTGCATTCATGAATTCGTCAATGGGCATATCTCCCTCGCCCATCATCCTGTAGGAAACCTTCCCGTTTTCCACGACAGAATCCTTCACATGTACATATTTGATATATGCACCGAGATTCTGTACTGTCTTGCTGGCAGACTCTCCGGCAAATCGGTAGGGATGGTGCAGATCCCAGAGAGCACCCACAGTGTCGCTTTCAACCTGGTTCAACAGGCTGCAAAGACGCGCGGTGTCGGCATAGACGCCGTTTGTTTCCACTAGCAATGTTACTCCTGCGGCTTCCGCGACAGGTATCAGACGTCTTAAGGCAGACAGCACAACTTCGTCATCCACTTCTCCGCAAGAGTGTGGTTCCAGATCGGCAAGGATACGGATATACGGCGTTTTGAGCTTTGAAGCTAATTCTATGTATTGAAGGATCTCATCATGATTCTCCTCCTTTTTATCAGCAAACTTCAGACAACACCCTGATGAAAGGCAGGGAATATCAAGATGCAATTCCGAAAGCTTTTTTACTGTCTGCGGCAATTGGGTTTTAGAAAATGGCTGTGCCTGAACTGCGAAAATGTCCTTTCCCAACCCTCGTATCTCAATACCGTTAAAGCCGATGTCCTTTGCCATCGAATAAATATCGGTCCAGTCAAAATCCGGACATCCCAGTGTCGAAAAAGCAATTTTCATACAATAACCCCTCCAAATATATTGATCCTTGGTCGCTTAATCAGAATACTAAAAAAGCCCCCGTCCATGACAATTCTAAAAAAGACGAAAGCTTTGCAAAAATATTATCAAGAAACCCGACCTTTGTCAATAGCAGATGAATTACTTCTATGCTTTTGGGCAACATATGAAAAAACTGCTAAAGAGGAAAGTTTCCAATGGGCAATAGGAAAAAAAACATTTTACATAAAACTTCCGGGATTCTCATGCTTTTTCTGACGGCTGCCTTGACACTCGCTGTCGCCACCGCCCTGACAGAGAATGAAGCACACATAACACCGGATTACCTGAAATCTGATATCAGCCCTGTTTTAGCCAAGAAGGAGCTTTCAAATACGGATTATGAAACTCTTTTCTATCAGACCGGACTTGGCAGAGCAGCAATAGATGAATTACGTGATCGGTATCCAGACTCTTCGGAACGTATTTTACTCTTTCAAGATAATTTTTTCAAAGATATCCGCTTTGTCTGCGAAAGAAACAGTATCATTTCCAGGGAAGAATCTGTGATAGACGAAGAAGGCCATCTCATAGATGGCACACAGCTAGCGCCACTCCACAACGGCGATATTATTATCACCAAAGCCTCTCATACATATGGGTGGCGCCAAGGTCACTGCGCACTCGTTATAGATGCGGCTAACGGTAAAACACTTGAATCTGTAATGGTAGGCACAAATTCCATGGTACAGGATATCGGGAAATGGACCAATTACCCGAATTTCATTGTCTTGCGTCTGAAAAACGCTCCTGAAGCGTTTACTGACGCTATTGCACAAACAGCGGTCGAATACCTTTCCGATATACCATACCGCATCTGTGCAGGTATTTTCTTTCCAAAGTATGGAGAACGTAAAGAAATTGCCGGGACACAATGTTCCCATCTTGTGTGGCTGGCATACCGCTGGCATAATATCGATCTTGATTGTGACGCAGGGATAGCAGTGACACCGAAGGGCATTGCAAACAGCCCCGAGTTGGAAAAGATCCAGGTATATGGCGTAGATCCGGGAAATATCTGGCCATAGCCAACCATTTCCAGAAAAACTGCGTAGTCCTTGACTAAAACAATATGGTATGTTATTTTAAAGCTAATTAATAAAGGAGTGGTTTTCTTAAGTGGACGATTCCCCTTTACCTGAAAAACCTTATATTACTATCATAATAAAAAGAGACGGCATATTACACATGGATAGACAACCTGTCCATGTGTAATATGTCGTTTCTTATGTTGCTTTAACAAGTATTTTGGGGAGGTAATATCCTTCTCTGAAGGTCATATAATATGGCAGTTGCTTTTACAGCTTGTTCTGATCTTGACTAATGCGGTGTTTGCATGTGCCGAGATTGCGGTAATCTCCATGAACGATACAAAGCTGGCCAGGCTTGCCGCCACCGGTGACAAAAGAGCCGTAAGGCTTACAAAGCTGACAAGCCAACCGGCACGTTTTTTGTCGACCATACAGGTTGGAATAACCTTTGCCGGGTTTTTGGGAAGTGCCTTTGCCGCCGACAATTTTTCCGAGAGGCTTGTTGGATGGATGGTAAAGTTAGGTGTTAATATTCCCGAACAAACACTGGATACTATCGCTGTCATTGTGATTACACTGATCCTGTCGTATTTTACACTGGTATTGGGAGAACTGGTACCTAAGAGGATTGCCATGAGAAAGTCCGAGAAGCTTGCTCTCTCCATATCTGCCCTTGTTTATTTCATTTCCAGGGTTTTCGCACCTCTTGTATGGCTTCTTACATTATCCACAAACTTCCTCCTGCGCCTTTTAGGCATCGATCCTCATGCGGCTGATGAAACGGTTACGGAAGAAGAGATAAGAATGATGGTGGATGAGGGAAGCGAAAAAGGGGCAATTGACATTCAAGAAAAAGTATTGATTCAGAATGTTTTTGAGTTTGATGATAAAACTGCAAGGGAGATCATGACTCATAGAACTGAAGTATCCTTACTCTGGTTGGACGAAAGTACCGAGCAATGGGATAAAACGATAGTTGAAAGCAGGCATAATATTTATCCGGTCTGTGATGAAACAACCGACGACATCGTAGGAGTTTTAAGTTCAAAGGAATACTTCAGAATCACGGACAAAACACGTGAAAATATACTTAAGCTTGCCGTAAAGCCTGCTTATTTTGTCCCAGAGTCCGTTCGCGCCGATATATTGTTCCGAAACATGAAGAAAAGCCGCCAGCACTTTGCCAT
>JAEYON010000083.1 GCA_023411645.1 Bacillota bacterium
GCAGGATCAAGTTAAAAGCTATATAATTGAATTGAAAATTATTTATACAGGGAAGGAATGCGAATAAGCATGAATCCTCATGAATATGATTCTTCATCTCCGTTTATCACTAGCTTTGACCTGCACCTGTTCAATGAAGGAACTCACCATAAAGCGTTTGAGAAGCTGGGCGCACACACCATGACACAGAACGGTGTAAAGGGAACGCATTTTGCGGTGTGGGCACCATCGGCTGTAAGCGTCAGTGTGATCTGCAATTACAACTATTGGGATGGTGGAAGCCATCGCATGGAACGGGTCGGCTCTTCTGGCGTTTGGGCTCTATTTATTCCGGATATCGGACCTGGTGAGATGTATAAATATGAAATCAAAACCCAAACCGGTGATTACCTGAAGAAGGCCGATCCATACGCTTTTTACAGCGAGATGCGTCCCGGAACCGCTTCTATTGTATATGACCTTGACAACAGCTACGAATGGCAGGATGCGGATTGGATTGAGCAAAGGGATACAGGTAACCCATTTAGCAAGCCCGTGTCCATTTATGAGGTACACCTCGGCTCCTGGTTACGTAAAGATAACAACAACTTTCTTAGCTATAGAGAATATGCAGATAAGCTTGTGTCCTATGTCGTCGATATGGGCTATACTCATATTGAGCTGCTCCCCTTAGCTGAGCATCCGCTGGACGATTCCTGGGGATATCAGGTAACCGGCTATTATTCGGTAACAAGCCGATATGGCCGTCCTGAGGATTTTATGTGTCTGGTTGATGAATGCCATAAGCATGGCATTGGTGTCATTATGGATTGGGTTCCTGCACATTTCCCCAAAGATAGCCACGGGCTGGCGATGTTCGACGGCACCGCTTTGTATGAGCATAAAGACCCTCGTCAAGGTGAGCATCCCGACTGGGGAACTTTGATCTTCAATTACACCCGGAATGAAGTCAAAAATTTTCTGATCTCTAATGCTGTCTTCTGGCTGGAAAAATATCATATCGACGGTATCCGCGTTGATGCGGTGGCCTCCATGCTATATCTGAATTACGGCAGAAAGTCCGGAGAGTGGATTCCGAACAAGTATGGCGGCAATGAAAACCTCGTCGCCGTAGATTTTTTAAAACAGCTCAACTCTACAGTATATCAGTATTGCCCCGGAATCATGATGATTGCCGAAGAATCCACCTCCTGGCCAATGATCACAAAGCCTCCATATACTGGCGGCCTGGGCTTTACTTATAAATGGAATATGGGCTGGATGAATGATTTTCTCAGGTATATATCAATGGATCCGGTCTATCGCAAATTCCACCACAACTATATTACCTTTTCAATTATGTATGCTATGACTGAGAATTTCATTCTTGTCCTCTCTCATGATGAGGTGGTCCATGGAAAGCGCTCCATGATCGGAAAAATGCCGGGTGACTACTGGCAGAAGTTTGCCGGACTCCGGGTTGCCTATGGCTACATGTATGGGCATCCCGGCAAAAAGCTTCTTTTCATGGGAAATGAATTCGGACAGTTTATCGAGTGGAATTTCAAGCAGGGTTTGGACTGGAATCTACTTGATTATGATAAGCACAGGCAATTACAGAACTATATTCGCGATTTGAATAAGCTGTACACCTCCCAAAGAGCCTGCTATGAGCTCGATTTCAGCTATGAAGGCTTTGAATGGCTCGACTGCAACGACAGCGACCACAGCGTCATTTCATTTCTTCGTAAGACAAACCGCCCCGAAGATACGTTGGTGTTCATATGTAACTTCACTCCGGTAGTATACAACGATTATGTAATTGGCGTCCCGTACAACGCTTTGTACAAGGAAATCCTAAACAGCGACTCAGAAATATACGGTGGCAGCAATATCGGTAATCTGGGCGGGGTGTACGCCGAACACTCAACGTACCAGCAGAAACCTTATTCCATCAAGATACAGGTTCCTCCGCTGGCAATGGTCATATTCAAGCCGGAACAATGTATAGAAAGCCACATCACGTAAACCTCTTCTTCGGCAGTAATTAAGCCATCTTGCTTCTTCACCGGTGACCAGTATGCCGGCGTGCTTCTTTATTGCCGGCCATTAAGCTGTCGTATATCCAAGTGCATTATAAAAAAGCTGCATAATAGTCGTAATAACCAGTATGCAGCTTGAAAATGTTCAAATACTACCTTCGACCTCTTTTTAGACATTTCGGCTTCCCAAGCACTTCAGCCATCACAATAGCATTAAGCAGGCCTTCATTCGAGAAATCCAGTCTTAAAGCTGACCTGGTTGATCGCTGCTCCAGCTTTACTTTTGGGGCTTCTTCCGATTTTTCTGGCATAAGTCTTTTTATACTATTGTCATTTTTTCCGGCTGCACCTGATCGAGCCATAGCAATGTTCCTTTCTTATTAATTCCAATGTCCCTTTCCTTCTTACTTTCTTGCGCCGTCCTCAGACACAGCGGGCCTATTTATTTTTGCTATAGACTCCCGCATTTGTGAATCAGAAATGATATTTTGCATGTTATAATAATCCATAACACCCAGCTTGCCGCTATTGAGGGCATTTGCCATAGCTTTTGGCACCTCGGCTTCGGATTCAACCACTTTTGCACGCATTTCCTGCACCAAAGCAATCATTTCCTGTTCCTTCGCCACTGCCATCGCGCGTCTTTCTTCAGCTCTTGCCTGCGCGATGTTTTTATCTGCCTCGGCCTGCAGTGTTTGAAGCTGTGCGCCAATGTTTCTGCCTACATCAACATCCGCAATATCTATTGATAATATTTCAAATGCAGTCCCTGCATCAAGTCCTTTGTCCAATACTGTCTGAGAAATCAAATCCGGATTTTCAAGTACATCCGTATGGGATAATGAACTGCCTACCGTTGTGACAATACCTTCTCCAACCCTGGCAATAATCGTTGCTTCCCCGGCTCCGCCGATCAGTCTGTCGAGATTGGTTCTCACTGTAACTCTGGCTTTTACTATAAGCTCAATTCCGTCCTTCGCCATCGCAGATATATTAGGAGTTTCGATGACCTTGGGGTTTACGCTCATCTTTACGGCCTCAAAAACATCCCTGCCTGCCAGATCAATAGCTGCAGCTCTTACAAAATGAAGATCCAAATCAGCTCTGAAAGCAGCAATAAGAGCATTTACGACCCTGTCCACATTTCCTCCTGCCAGTAGGTGCGCCTCTAATTGATTTACACTAACGTCGAGTCCGGCCTTGGAAGCTTTGATCATTGGCAGGATTATCTTTGCGGGGCTGACCCTTCGAAGTCTCATCCCAATTAACGTAAAAATACTTACGCGAACGCCTGCCGCTGCAGCTGATATCCAAAGACCCACCGGTATAAAATTAAAAAATAAGAAAAGTACCACTAAGACGACAATGATGATAAAAGAAATGAAAAATGCTTCCATTACAATTAACCCCTTTCAACTAAGCTTGTTTTATAGTATTTCACATCTCTGAATATACTACACGCTGGGTTTTTGTCTCACAATGACCTTATTCCCTTCTACTTTAGTAATAATCACTGTTGAATTCTTTGGGATAAACTCGCCCTCTGAGATAACATCCAGTCTGATCCCTGAAAAGTCCACAGTGCCAGAAGGCCTCAAGGCAGTGATTGCAGTACCCTCGCTGCCGATAAAATAACTCAGATCGCTTCCTGCTGAAAACCTTACATCATCCTCCAGTGAATCACTTAAAACCAAACGCCTTGACAGCCCGCCCTTTGATACGGACTGTAAAACCAGCATAAGTGCCACCCCGAGTATAGCCAGAATAATAATAATCATTATCAACGCCTGAAGAAGTGTATCCGCGCTCAGGACCACACCGACAGCCAGAAGTATTACACCAATGATACCCGGTACACCAAATCCCGGGATATTCATCTCAATAATCACTAAGACAAGGCCTACTATGACACATAGTAATGGGATCCAGTTTAGTTCGACAAACAGCAATAAAGAATCCACGTTAACCACCTCAATTCACACATGCCTTTGTCAATCTATCTATAATATATATATTATACGTCAATTCGAACATATTAGGAATACTTCAACGCACCCAGATGATTAGTTAATTATAACGCTGCCCTTCTCTTTCAAATCTTTCATTGCATTCGCCTTAATCATTCCGTTGGAAAGCGTAAACAAATCATCCCCGATATAAAGGATTCTCTTAATGTTTTTATCACTGTTGTACCAACTGTTTCCGGCCTTCTTGTATTCCTCATCCGAAATGTGAGTTATTCTGCCTTTCAGTTGAAATCCCTTTTTAATGTCAAGTTGATACACCAGCGCTCCCTGGAATGTGAACTCTCCGTATTGAAGTAAATCCATCTTCACTTTTTCGGAGCTATCCCTAATCTCCATCAGCGTTACCGGGAAGGCCAGCAGGTTCTTTTCCTTTGAGAACAGAAGCGACTTGTGGTTAGTGAGCAACTCCGAATCAGTTCCCCTGTCGCCAATATTCTCAGAAAATTTCTGTATGGGATTGCTGACATCAGCCACATCAAACAAAGCAACCTTCATGCCAAGATAATATGCCTGCCCTTTTATTTCGACCGTATCCTTGCCGAAGCCAATTATGTGGTTCTCATCGTACGGATGCAGATAATCACTGTATCCAGGAATCTTTAACGCTCCAAGAATGGCAGGTTTTTCAGGATTCTTCAGATCGATCACAAATAATGGATCGACAGTTTTAAAGGTTACCACATACGCCCTGTCCCCCATAAAGCGGACAGAATATATCTTCTCACCCGGCGCCATATCCTCTAACCGGCCGGTAATGGAAAGCATACTATCCAGAACATACAGTGCGTTTCTAGAGATCCTTTCATCAGTCGCCCACATATCACCCTTTGTGGTGGCAATACGGAAGGTATTCTCCTGTTCATCCATGGAGAATTGATTCAGGATGATCCCCGGAACCTCTCCCTTGCACAGGTATGTCAGCTGCGCGTCCTTCATTGCAAATTTATACAGCTGCGTCACCTCTTCGCGAACAGATTTGCCGGCAACTCTGGCATAATCAGATACTGCCACGTAAAGATTTTCAGTTGACGCATAGATGTTCTGGCCCGCACCTAGATAGGTCGAAACATTGGCGGCCTCATTCCCTTCAACATTAATTCCGGCGACGATCATATAGTTGTTATGAATTGTTGATGGGAAATACCGTATGGACTCATACCCGATATTAACAAAATCCTCCTTAAGTGCTGTATCTCGATAGGATGGTGTAATATTCATTTCATTGTTTTGAATACGGTAATAATTTATCTGGTCATTGGCGATAAGATAAAGCGCCGGACCAACCTTCCTGGACGAAACATAGTTCCCCTCAAGCTCAACCTCACGCAGCAGCTTCAGGTTTTCTCTGTCGGACATGTCGTAAATGAGCACCTTTACACTTCCTTGCGAATACCGCGGAGCCGGATATACTTCTTTCCGGATCCCATCCTCCATGATCCTTATAGGATAGGATGCTATCGAGGAGCCAATGACAATAAGCCTTTGATCGTGCAGATACAGTTCCTGCGGGTATAGGTTCTTCTCTGTAAACGCAAGAGTGCTGACGACTTTCATGTTCTCAGGCGCATCTACCTTCGTGATGACGACTCTCTCCCTATTGACCTGATAGATATAATTTCCGTCTGTTTTTACGATGTCGCCTTCATCCACGCCCTGTACCTGAACATTGGTGATCGAGTAATCATCCTGGTAGCCCGTCTCGGGTATTGACTCTGATTCCGCTGCCTGCAAACCATCGGAAGCAGACGTTTTTGCCTTCGACGGCAACGCCTCATTTGCCGTCACAGATTCCTGAGTAGCTGCCATATCGGGCATATCCATCAGGATAGTGTTTTCATCCATCCCTTTGATGATATTTGAGCCCATTCTACGGCCTTCTTCGAGCAGACTTACCAGCTTGTCATAAGATTCAACTGCCGGAAGATAACTCAGCTTCCGGATCCAGTCGTTGATCAATTCTTTATCTTTAGCCTTGTCAAAAGCATTCTCTTCATCACTTATAATAATTAGGCCACGGTCATAGAATGCCTTTTTACCAAGAATCTTCACAAACGTATCCAGCGGGACAAAGGTTCTTCCCTTATATGCCTGCGCTGCTGCACCCAGATCAAGCTTCGACTGCCCGGCGGTCATTTTGTCACTGCCCTGTGTGAAATGATAGCTTTTACCGTCTAGTACTATGGTGGCAGTGAATGTTTTCTGATCCCATCTTACAACCCCGCCCAGGCTTTCTGCAATAAACCTTATTGGAACCATTTCAACGTTGTCGATAATCACGGGAGTGACTTCAATATTGCCTGGGTCTATCTGTGTCTGTACACCACCTACATATGCCAGAGGACTTCCTACATATAAAAAAATGTCTTCATCAACACCTACTTTAGTATTATCTGCTGCGGCGAATGTTCCGACATTTTCCACGGAATATCCTGTGCCTTTTCCTGCGGTATTATCAGCGGTATTTTCTGCGGTAAACGGCGTTGATGTCTGTGAAAATGAGGTAAACGCAACCATAGTAATTATAATGGTCATCACCACAAAAACAACTATAATTCTCACGCTTTTTATCATATCCGCTACCTCCCTGCTTTTAATACACTGCTTTCGAACACTACTTTTACACTATCCTTAAATAATTTTTTACCTTGCGCTCCTCATATAGGAGTAAAACCCCGCAGCCAGACAACCAAGCGCAACAGTCGCTATTATCCAAGGAAGTGTTTTGTTGTTTGGACCGGAACCCTCCTTTGACAAAGAATTACCCGGGTAATTAGTGTTTTCAGCCTGTTCAATCCCTGTGTCGCCGGAGTTTTGACCGGTATTTGTTCTCATGCTTTCATCAGCCTCGGTACGTTTGCTTTTATTGCCTGTAGTGCTGGCCCCGACATTATCAACAGCCTTGGTCCCATCAGCCTTAACTGTTCCATTTGGTCCATTAGTTCCTTCAAACACATTACTATGAGCTGCGTCACCGACTTTACCGGTTTCATCTGTACCATTTCCGGTTTTGCCGGTTTCATCCGTTCCGGCCCTGTTCGGGTTCTCTTCCTGCCCCGGGTCCTCGGAAGGTATCATAAACTTGGTTGTTTTTACAGCCGTTCTGTCCAGCCAGTCTTTCACAG
>JAEYON010000062.1 GCA_023411645.1 Bacillota bacterium
AACTGGTCATTCAAATGGCGCAGGCCGGAGCTGATTTAGTAGAGATCGGGATCCCGTTCTCAGATCCTGTTGCGGAGGGAGAGGTGATTCAAAGGGCAGATGCTCGCGCTCTCGCAGGTGGTGTTACGACAGATAAAATATTCGAAATGGTGGGCCGGATTCGTAAGTCATGCAGTGTGCCTATTGCTTTTATGTCTTATGTATATCCAATATTCACATATGGCACCGAAAGGTTTATGAAAGCTTGCGAAAGCGTGGGCGTTCAGGCAGTCATCGTACCTGATGTTCCCTTCGAAGAAAAAAATGAACTGCTTCCTTTTTGTTTGAAATATAATGTTGCCTTGATATCTATGATTGCCCCAACATCCAGCGAAAGGATACGAATGATTGCTAAAGAGGCGCAGGGATTTATTTACTGTGTATCCTCAATGGGCGTGACCGGTGTTAGACAGGAAATAAGCGCAGATGCAAGAGAAATGATAAGGCTTGTCAAGGAAGTCAGCGATATTCCGTGCGCAGTGGGATTCGGGATCTCAACGCCGGAACAGGCCGCGAAAATCGTTGAGTTTTCCGACGGAGTGATTGTTGGAAGCGCAATTGTAAAAATCGCAGAGCAATACGGGACGGATTGCGTATCGCATGTTGTAGAATATGTACGGATGATGAAGAACGTAATTCTTTGAGCAGATAAAAACTGATTTCCACCTTTATACAAATTTTATAACGAAAGGCTCAACCTTAGCATTATGTTAATAAAAGCATAATGCTTTTTTATACAATCTTAATATCTGAAACAGTAAAATAATAAATAATGCAACTGACGAGAGGATGAATTTATGCGACTTTTATTTATTCTCGGCGCACTGTTTCCAGTTATTATCATTGGATATTACGTTGCACAGCTTGACAGGTTTATGGAAAAGGGCGGGATTAAAAAAGCGGAAAATGAGATTCCTCCGGTCGCGATTGTGTTTGGCGAAAGTGTGCTGGCAAAGGATATCACCGCGCTTCTGCAGGAGAAAGAAATTCAGGTATTCCCTTTATACGAGCCAATCCTGTTTGAGCAAGGGCGGAATTTCTGTTGCCTATTCGCATTGTCGGAAAAGGATACAGACAATATTGTAGTTTGTAAAATCTGCAGGAGAGTGTACGGTATTGAGAAAATGATCAGCCTTTGCAATGATCGATTGAATGAGCGCATATTCATTAGTGAAGGGATCCGTTATATGCCATTTAAAGAGACGACTGCGCAAATGCTTTATCAGCTTGTGCTTACAGAGTCGGAGGTGGGTTTATGAAAGAGTTGACTGAACATATAAAAAGGCTGACATATCCCCAACTAATTGCACTCGGGTACATTATGCTTATTGCAATAGGTACATTGCTATTATCCTTACCGGCATCAAGCCGTGACCATATTTCCGCGGGATTTATCGGCGCTCTTTTTACAGCAACATCAGCTACCTGTGTTACAGGACTTGTAGTTTTTGATACATATACGCAATGGTCGATTTTCGGACAAATAATCATCATATTGCTGATACAGATTGGCGGATTAGGCTTTATGACAATTATCACTTTGTTTTCATTTCTTCTGAAGAGAAAAATAGGACTTAAAGAAAGAGGGTTGCTGCGTGAAAGTGTAAACTCCATGTATGTAGGTGGTATCGTGAGATTGATAAAAAAAATCCTGGTCGGAACTCTGCTCATTGAGGGGCTTGGCGCGGTGCTGCTTTCGATCAGATTTATACCTCAGATGGGGCTTGCTGAAGGAATTTATAACGGAATTTTTCATTCTGTCTCCGCGTTTTGCAATGCAGGCTTTGATATAACGGGAAAATATGGGGAATATTCATCGCTAATCACATACTCGGACGATGCTGTTGTTTGTCTGACGATTGCAGCACTTATTGTCATTGGGGGAATAGGCTTTTTTGTATGGGATGATGTCTCAAAAAACAAGCTGCATTTTAAAAAATATCAACTGCATACAAAGCTTGTTTTATCAATGACTGCGATTCTTATAGTCGTAGGATCGGTATTGTTCTATATTTTTGAAAATCGAAACACACTTTCTCAAATGCCGATAGGAGAGAAAATTACAGCATCTGTTTTTGGCGCCATAACACCCAGAACAGCAGGGTTTAACTCGGTTGATGTAATGGCTCTGACTCCTGCAGCCAAGCTCCTTACGATGCTGCTCATGTTTATTGGTGGAAGTCCCGGATCTACTGCCGGCGGCATTAAGACAATCACCTTTGCGGTAATATTGATCTCTCTATGGTCCAGCCTTCGTAATTCCAAGGGAGATAATATATTCAGACGGCGGTTGGAGGATAACGCATTAAAGAGGGCTTCCTCTGTTGCGACAGCCAGTCTGATCCTCATTTTTTGTGCAGCGTTTGTTATCGGCGCCACAAACATATCGTTACCTATTGAGGATGTTTTGTTCGAATGCCTTTCCGCCATAGGTACTGTTGGCCTTTCTTCCGGAGTTACAAGCGTTGTCGGTGACCTTTCGCTGGTCATTCTTGCTTTATTGATGTATGCGGGCAGGGTAGGGAGCGTATCCTTTGCGCTGCTTTTTACAGAACACAGAGTTCCGTCCTCTGTTCAAAGTCCGGCGGAAAAAATCAGTTTAGGTTAGGAGAGGTCATTATGAAATCGATATTGGTAATAGGAATCGGACGGTTTGGCAGTTATTTGGCCAGAAAGCTCGCTGAGCTTGGAAACGAAGTTATGATTGTAGATAGTGATGAAGAAAATATAAGGGAGCTTTTGCCGATGGTAACGAATGCACAGATAGGTGATTGCAAGAAGGAGGATGTTCTGCACTCACTTGGAGTTGCTAATTTTGATCTTTGTTTTGTTTGCATCGGAGACGATTTTCAAAGCAGTCTTGAGATAACAAGCCTGCTTAAGGAACTGGGAGCAAAACATGTTATAAGCAAAGCCAGTCGTGATATACATGCTAAATTTTTATTGCGTAACGGTGCGGACGAGGTTACAGATCCCGAGAAAGAGATTGCTGAGAAGCTAGCTGTGCGGTATAGCGAGAAAAACGTTTTTAACTATATTGAGCTAACTAAGGATGTTTCAATTTATGAAATACCCCCGGTCGAAAGCTGGATAGGAAAGAGTATACGAGAGCTTAATTTCAGGGTCAGGTACCATGTCAGCATACTGGCAACCAAAGACGGCGATGATGTTTTGCCGCTGCCGCCTGCCGATCATATTTTCAGATCTGATGAACATCTTATGATCATGGGGCATCATGCAGATGTCGAAAAAATATTGAAGCTGCTCCATTGAGAATGTGCTAAAATGTTTGTGTGAGGATCACCAAATGAGGAATAGAAATTATCTGAAAATGCTGCTGATCATATCAGGAGCCACGCTTTGTTCTCTTGCCCTTAACAGAGTTGGTATAGACAAGAACAATATTCTGTTGGTTTTCATGGTCGGAGTTTTGCTTGTGGCCGCCTTCACAAGAGGTTACCGTTTTGGCGTTATCGCATCATGTATCAGTGTAATGGTTTTTAACTTCTTTTTTACAGTGCCGTTGCATACTTTTGCCATTGGTAACAAGAATGATGCCATTTTGATTTTCTTTTTTCTGATTGCGTCACTGATTTCCTCGAGTATGACTGCAAGATTTCAGAGTCAGCTGCAGATTTCACAGAAAAACGAACGTACGGCAAAGCTACTGTATAATGTTTCTCAGCGGCTTCTCAATGTTGCAGGAGAAAGTAATATTATTCAGCAGGGAATACAATGTATCGAGGAATATACGGGATATGGCAACACTGTTGAACTGAATGAAAACAGACAAACCTATCGGAACAATAATTTTTCCCCTTTTGATGATGAAAAGCATATTGATCTTGCAATAACGGGTCTTGCGAATAAGCTTGGAACACTAAGAGTTTACACAAAAGGCGCGGCCCTAAATCTGGAACAGGAATGGCTTGTCAATACAGTTGCTGCACAGATGGGGATTGCTCTTGACCGTGAGTTTGTTTATAATGAACGGGAAAAAATTCGGATTGCTATGGAACGGGAGCATCTAAAGAGCAATTTACTTCGGAGCATCAGCCATG
>JAEYON010000118.1 GCA_023411645.1 Bacillota bacterium
TCCTTTTGATATTCATGTTGCAGTTAGCAGACCGCAACACTCATTATATCAAAAGGAGTTTTATTACTCACCGCTAAAGCTTTCCGGAACCCCGCGTCTAACGCGGGGTTTTCTAAATACAAAAAAAGACCCGCATCTGCGGGTCTTTCTTTTATTATTCTTAGTACATGCCGCCCATTCCGCCGGGAGCGCCTGCGGGCATCGGGGGTTCCTTCTCAGGTTTGTCTGCAACAACGCTCTCAGTAGTCAGAACCATAGCCGCTACAGAAGCTGCATTTTGTAGAGCAGATCTTGTCACCTTGGTAGGATCAACGATACCTGTGCTGATCATATCAAGATACTCTTCCTTCAGGACGTCATAGCCTATACCAACAGCGCTTGACTTAACCTTGTCTACGATCACGGAGCCTTCCAGTCCTGCATTGATAGCAATCTGTCTGATAGGCTCTTCAAGGGCCTTGGCAATGATCTGGACACCGGTCTTCTCATCGCCTTGAGTCGTCTTAAGCAGCTCTGCGACCTTCGGAATCGCGTTGATATATGCCGTGCCTCCTCCTGCAACGATGCCTTCTTCTACAGCAGCCTTCGTTGCAGCAAGAGCGTCCTCTATACGGAGCTTCTTTTCCTTCATTTCTGTTTCGGTTGCAGCACCGACCTGAATGACAGCTACGCCACCGGCCAGCTTTGCAAGTCTTTCCTGGAGTTTTTCCTTATCAAAGTCTGAAGTTGTCTCTTCGATCTGAGCTTTGATAGAGGCAATCCTCTTTTTGATCTCAGTCTGATTACCTGCTCCGTCTACGATAATGGTATTTTCCTTCTGAACCTTAATCTGTCTTGCCTTACCAAGCTGTTCAATCCTGGTTTCCTTCAGATCCAGTCCAAGCTCATCGGAAATTACTTCTCCGCCGGTGAGAACAGCGATATCCTGCAGCATTGCCTTCCTTCTGTCACCAAAGCCCGGAGCTTTTACAGCGACACAGTTGAAGGTGCCGCGCAATTTGTTCACGATAAGTGTGGTAAGCGCTTCGCCTTCTACGTCCTCGGCAATGATGACCAGCTTCTTACCCGCCTGTACGATTTGCTCCAGAAGAGGCAGGAGATCCTGGATATTACTCAGTTTTTTATCAGTGATCAGAATATATGGATCATCGAGAATGGCTTCCATTTTCTCTGTGTCAGTTACCATGTAAGGGGAAACATAGCCTCTGTCAAACTGCATACCTTCAACAACTTCAAGCTGTGTGCCCATAGTCTTGGATTCTTCTACGGTGATAACACCATCGTTTGTGACTTTTTCCATCGCGTCTGCGATCAGGGAGCCGATTACTTCATCATTAGCGGAAATTGAAGCGACTCTTGCGATGTCTTCTTTTCCGTTCACCTTGCGGCTGTTTCCAAGGATGCCTTCCACCGCTGCATCAACAGCTATTGCAAGACCTTTTTTCAGGATCATTGGATTTGCTCCAGCGGCTACATTCTTAAGTCCTTCTCTGATAATAGCCTGTGCGAGCAATGTTGCAGTAGTGGTACCGTCGCCTGCAACGTCATTAGTTTTGGTTGCAACTTCCTTGACAAGCTGTGCGCCCATGTTTTCGAACTTGTCTTCCAGTTCAATTTCCTTTGCGATTGTTACGCCATCATTCGTGATGAGCGGTGATCCAAATTTCTTGTCCAGAACAACATTTCTGCCCTTCGGTCCAAGTGTTATCTTTACTGTATCAGCCAGTTGATTAACGCCTCTTTCCAGCGCGCGCCTAGCTTCTTCTCCGAATTTAATTTCCTTTGACATATGTTCTTATGCCTCCTTATTAGCATTGATATTTGATTATTAAAGCCATGTTGAATTTATTCCACAATGGCAAGAATATCGCTCTGCTTGAGAATGGTGTACTCAATATTATCGACCTTGACTTCTGTTCCGGCATATTTGCTAATAAGCACCTTATCGCCTACCTTGACTTCCATTTTGATTTCCCTGCCCTTGTCATCATATCCGCCCGGACCGGCTGCAACAATTTCAGCAACCTGCGGCTTTTCCTTTGCGCTTCCGGGAAGAACGATACCGCCCTTTGTGGTCTCTTCGCTTTCGAGCATCTTGATAACAACTCTTTCACCTAAAGGTTTTATTTTCATAATATACCTCCTGTATATTTTTTTCATTTTATTAGCACTCAAGCGAATTGAGTGCTAATCACAATAATAATATAATATACTAACCAATTTGTAATCAAATATGCGTTTTTGCCAAATTGTGCTGTTATAAGCCGATTATGGTTAATTATCTAGTGTTTTCATGGGATTTCACTGTTTTTTAATTATGTTCATTTCCTGTGATCCAATTCATCATAGATCTCGTTAAGCGACATGCCTCTTTCTGAAAGGGAAACCAGACTCAGCCCATTTATCGTAGCATAGCATCATTGTACTGGACATAGGTAAACCTTCATCTAAAAAGCAGTTAGAAACCGTTTTTTACATAAAAGTAGCACCGTAATTGTGAATTTTGGCTTCAGTAGAATACTTCTCAAATACCCCTACTGCACTTGGAATAAGAAGCTTTGCTAACAAGATTCACCAGATCCTGCGCTGTCTGCTGCTTACAGATGAAAATGCGATGAAGGCGGCCGTTCTGTTGCAGGAGGCCGGTGATTATGCACGGCCTTTGAATAACAATTGGTGGTCCGGCACGGCCAAAGAGTTTGCTGACGGCAATGTCGCAATGGCACTTCTCTTCACTAACTATGCTTCCAATATTATCGGTTACGACTCCAAAGTCATCAACAAAATCGGCTATGCCCCTGTTCCAGGTGGTAACCCACTGGTAGGTGGCGGGGTACTTGGTATCTCCAAAAGGAGCGCTCATGCACAGGAAGCACTGGAGTACATGAAATGGCTCAACAGCGAAGCTGTTAGCGGGGCTATGTCGCTGCTGGGAAATTTGTCTCCATGCAGCAAGACCTATCAGAATTACGAGGTTCTTGACATCTATCCATGGCTTTCTCTTGCAAAAGACTGTTTTGCAAAATCCCGCAATAATCGGATGCCCCATCGGACGTCAAAGCCATTTGATCAGCGAAAGCTGATGAATATCATCGGCATGGCAGTGAACCATATTTTTATAAAAGCAATGGCACCCAAGGAAGCACTTGAATATGCAATGGAGGCATTCAGCCGTTCTTTCTGAACGGATATTCCATACACAACGGCTTTTATGGTAACTAAATAATATTCATTACATTAATATTTTAATGAATATTATTTACCTATGGTCGCGCTTGTGTTACAATTGATTAATCCAAAGGGGGCCGCTGTATGAAACTTTTACCTCGAACCAGAATTTTTTTCATATGCTGGAGTACATATATTTGTATCTATATTTGCAGAGTCAATATATCTATCGCATTGCCTGAAATTAAAAAAACATTCCAGAATGGGATGGGATTAGCGGGTATTATCGGCAGTGCATTCTTTATGGTTTACGCTGTTGGCCAGCTTGTCAACGGTTTTCTTGGTGACAGGCTGGCTTCAAAGAAACTCGTGGCTGCTGCATTGCTGGGCACTGTGCTGATGAACCTTATCATTGGGATCTCCAATAGTATAATGGTGATTGCCGTGTGCTGGGGTATTAACGGCTACTTCCAGTCTATGGTCTGGGGCCCCTTAATGCGCATCCTCTCGGGCCTTTTCAACAAAGAGGAATTGAGAAGGGTTTCAACGCGTATGTCAACCACCATGGTACTGGGTTACGCATTGGCCTGGACAGTTTTGGGCCGCGTCATTCTATTTGCATCGTGGAAATGGTTGTTTCTTATTCCAGCAGGAGTCGGGGCTCTTATGCTGGCGGTATGGCTGTTGTTTATTGAAAATCAACAGGAACCAAACACGGCACAGGTTGCTGCTCATAGAACCATTTTGCAATCGCTGGATTTTATTACGAAGCGCCGTCTGTGGCTTCTGGTATCTTCCTGCTGTTTTATGGGCATTGTGAAGGAAGGCATATCGCTATGGGCTCCTATTCTGTTTCATGAGGCAATCGGGCTCAGTTTATCCAACTCCCTAAGCCTCGTATTGCTTATTCCGCTGGCCAATTTATGTGGAATTTTTTTTGCCGGCTGGCTCCATAAAATGATGGGGCGAAGTGACCTGTATCCCGTATTGGTAATGTGTGGTATAATTCTGATGTGCGCGGGTATCTTTAGTCTACCCCTAGGGTTGCCAAAAATGGTCTCTGTGATATTGATTGCATGCATCTCTGCAATGTCCTATGGTTGCAATTGCATATTTCTGTCGCTGATTCCTCTGCGCTTTGGGAAGGATAATATGGTTTCCACCCTTGTGGGAACTTTAGATTTCAGCACCTATGTAGGTGCGGCACTCTCCTCTGTTATCACAGGCTTCGTCGTACCTACAGCAGGCTGGAGTCGAATACCGATTCTGTGGCTTGTCGCCGGTGGTATCGGGTTGCTGCTCTTGTTTCTTCAAGTTCGGACTAGACCAAAAAAAGAGGTGCTAACAATTGTTGAGCAGGAGGTTTAATAAATGCATAGTGAAAAAGAGAATGCACTGATCATCATTGAAAGGAACTATCTTTCAATGTCGGAAGCCGAGAAAAAAATTGCGGATTATATCTTAAAAAAACCTGCAGCTGTAATAAATATGACCGTGCATCAGCTTTCGACTTTAGCGGGTGTATCGGACGGGAGTGTGATACGCTTTGCAAACCAAATGGGATTCAGTGGGTTTACCCAGCTTAAAATAAATATTGCACAAAATCTTGTCAATAAGGAGGAAATACTATATAACCGGCTGTCCGACAGTGACACTCCAAAAAACGCCATGGTTAAAACTTTTGAAAATGCCATTTCCGCTTTGCGGCAGACCAGCGAATTTATATCAGATGTGGATATGGAAAAAGCCGCACAAATGTTATTATGTGTAAAAGACAAGCTGGAATTTTATGGTGTGGGCAGTTCTTCGATGGTGGCTCTGGATGCGTATTACCGTTTCATGCGCATTGGAATGCCCGCTTACGTAGTGACGGATTCAATTATCAGTTCGGTTTCAGCCAGTATGCTGAATGAACACTGTGTGGCTGTGGGCATTTCTCACTCGGGTACAACCATTGAGACCTTACGGGCCATGGAGATAGCGAAGAATAAGGGTGCAAAAACAATTTGTTTGACCAGCTTTGCCCGAAGCCCTCTTGCAAACCTCTGTGATGTGAGCTTAATTGTCGCATCGAACGAAGCGGAGTATTATAAAGAAGCGGTATCCTCACGGCTTGTTCACCTAGCATTACTTGACGCCCTTTGCGGCTATATTGTAGTGAAACGAGCAGACAAATCCATTGGTTATATGGAAAACCTGGTAGAGATTATGGGAGAACACAGAAAATAGAAGGGCGATTATGTTCATTTCCTGTGATCCAATTCATCATAGATCTCGTTAAGCGACATGCCTCTTTCCACAAGAAGAACCATAATATGATAAATCAGGTCTGCAATCTCAGCGCTGATTTCTCTGCTATCACCATTTTTTGAAGCGATCATGACCTCACCCGCTTCTTCTCCGATCTTTTTAAGGATCTTGTCCAGACCCTTGGTAAATAGATAATTTGTATAGGAGCCTTCCTTCGGATGGACCAGCCTGTCGGCTATCACATCAAATACTTCTCCAAGCACCTCTGCGCCAGCGGTCTTACTCTCTCCGTCTGTTATACTCTCACCGTCTGTCCTGCTCTCTTCCGCTGCACTTCTTTGGACAGTCACGGCCATGTTCTGCGCGCTGCCTTCTGTGCTTTGAGCTTCCTGCATCGACAAACTTTCGGTTAATTTTTTAGCTGTATTAATATCTTTAATATCTGCTCCGGCCTTCAGTTCATCCGCCTCCAGCCTTGTGAAGAAACAGGAGCGGTGCCCGGTGTGGCAGGCAGCTCCGGTCTGTTCGACCTTAAGAAGCAGAGTATCCCCGTCACAGTCAACGCTTACGGATCTAACCTTCTGAAAATGACCTGAGGTCTCGCCCTTCAGCCAGAGCTTCTGCCTGCTCCTGCTGTAATAATGGACTTTTCCGGTCTCCACAGTCTTTTTTAGGGATTCTTCGTTCATCCAGGCAAGCATCAAAACCTCATCTGTTCTGATGTCCTGAGTAACCGCCGGAATAAGCCCGTCCGCATTATATTTAACCATTTCCAGAATATTTGGCATCTTATAACCTCACTTCAATTCCTTTTTCTTTTAAGAACATCTTCAGGTCGCGTATCTCCATTTCCCTGAAGTGGAACAGTGACGCCGCAAGCACAGCATCAGCCTTTCCAACTGTCAACGCCTCATAAAAATGCTCCATTGTCCCGGCGCCTCCTGAGGCAATAACCGGTATTTTCACAGCCTCAGAGATGGACCGTGTCAGTTCAATATCATAACCGTTTTTTGTCCCATCGCAGTCCATGCTTGTCAGAAGAACCTCGCCGGCACCCAGCTTCTCCGCTTCAGCCGCCCAATCGACCGCATCCCGGCCGGTGTTGATGCGGCCGCCGTTGAGATAGACATCCCATCCGCTTCCTTCATCCCGTCTCTTAGCATCAATGGCCACCACCACACACTGGCTCCCAAACCGGTCTGCGGCTTCAGAGATAAGCTCAGGCCTCTTCAAAGCCGCAGAATTGACAGATACCTTGTCTGCGCCGGCCTTTAGTATTTCCCTGAAATCATCTGTGGTCCTGATCCCTCCGCCGACAGTGAACGGGATAAATACCTGCTCCGCCACCCGCCTTACAACATCAGTCATAATATTTCTGGCGTCGGAGGATGCCGTAATATCCAGAAAGGTCAATTCATCAGCCCCGGCCTTATCATAAAAGGAGGCGATCTCTACCGGATCACCTGCATCTATGATGTTGATAAAATTTACGCCCTTGACAACTCTGCCGCCGCGTACATCCAAGCATGGGATGATACGTTTTGTATGCATAACGACACCTCACTGACATCTTTATTACTTCGCCGCCGCGATGGCCTCCTTCAGATTTATATCCCCCGTGTAAAGGGCTTTTCCGACGATTGCTCCCGAGACGCCCAGTTCCTTCAAATTGATAATATCCTGAAGGCTTGTCACGCCTCCGGATGCGATCACCTCTATCCCAACGCTTTTGACCATTTCCTCCATGGCTTTGAGATTAGGCCCGTTCAGCATCCCATCGCGTGATATATCTGTATAAATGATAGTCTTTGCCCCAAAATCCTCCATCTTTTTTGCAAATCCTACAGCCGTAAACGAACTTGTTTTAGCCCAGCCCTCGATAGCTACCAAGCCATCCCTTGCGTCGATGGCAACAGCAAGGTTATTTCCAAAGCTTTCAATAGCTTTCTTTACCATATCTTGATCCTTTACGGCAGAGGTTCCTAAGATAACTCTTTCTATGCCCTTGCACAGAATAATTTCCATCATCTCAATCGTACGGATACCTCCGCCTAATTGAATCGGTATCCCCAGCTTTACAGCCATTTCGCTGATAATGGCTATGTTCTGCGGCTCTCCGAGCCTGGCTCCATCCAGATCGATCACATGTAGATACTCCGCTCCCATCTGCTCAAATTCTCTTGCCATTTTCACGGGATGATTGGAATAAACGGTCTCGTCATTAAATTGACCCTGTACCAGTCTGACGCACTTGCCGCCCTTGATGTCTATTGCGGGGTAGATAACCATTTCCTTCACTCCTGTATAGATTATTGTAGAATGTTCTATTTTTTATCATTATTGTCTTCATAATCTTTATTTTCTTTATAACCCTGTTTTATCCGTTATATCATTGCCGCCCAGTTCTTCAGAATCTCAAGGCCGATATCTCCGCTCTTTTCAGGGTGAAATTGTGTACCGAAGATCCTGCCGCTGCTGATGGCCGCATCAAAACGGACGCCATAATCACAGGTGGCCGCAACAATCGCTTTGTCTGATGCATCCAGATAAAAGGAATGGACGAAATAAACAAACGGATTCTCCGGCAGCCCCCTAAAAAGCGGACTGTCGGTACATTGAAGCGAGTTCCAGCCCATGTGGGGCACCTTCAATCCCACATCCTGCGGCAACCCCCTAATGGCGCCGTTAAAAAGCCCAAGCCCCCGTACATTTTTACCGCCCTCTTCGCTGGTTTCAAAAAGCATCTGCATCCCAAGACAGATCCCAAGGAAAAGTTTGTTCTGTCGCACAATTTCACTGACTGCCTGGACCATTCCATGCCTTTCCAGATGCATCATGGCATCTGAGTACGCTCCTACACCCGGCAGGACAACAGCGTCTGCACGCCTTATTGTATCAATCTCCGAAGTAATACATGCATTCAGGCCTATAAACCGCATAGCCTTTTCAACACTACCCAGATTTCCAACTCCATAATCTATAATTGCTATCAACGTTAACCCAGCCTTTTCCCGGTAATTCTTTCGTATGCCTCGATATACTTTGCCTCCGTTTTACTGATGACACTTTTCGGGAGTGCCGGTGCCGGCGGCTGTTTATTCCATTTGATTTCTTCAAGGTATTCTCTGACAAACTGCTTGTCAAAGCTCTTCTGAGGTCTACCCGGCTCATAATCGGCCATTTCCCAGAACCTAGAAGAATCCGGCGTAAAGGCTTCATCTGCCAGCACCAGTTTTCCATCCAATATACCGAATTCAAACTTGGTATCTGCAAGAATTATCCCCTTGCTTTCCGCATGGAGGCAGGCCGCCTTGTACAAAGCCAAGCTGGTATCTCTTAGAAGCGTAGCCATTTCCAAACCGATTAACCGGGTCAGATCTTCAAACGTCACATTTTCATCGTGTCCTTCCGAAGCCTTTGTAGAAGGCGTGAATATAGGCTCCGGTAGTTTTTCGCACTGTCTTAGCCCTGCAGGAAGTTTAATCCCGCAAATGCTGCCGGTGGCGTTGTATTCCTTCAAGCCCGAGCCCTCAAGGTAGCCTCGGACGATGCATTCCGCCTCAGCCATCTTCACCTTGTGCACCAGCATAGATCTGCCCTGTAGTTCCTCCTTGTATTTTGACAGACCGTCGGGATATTGGCTTACATCTGTGGTAATCATGTGATTGCCGATGATATTGGAGGTGTGGTTAAACCAAAACTCCGATATACTGTTGAGTACCTTGCCCTTATTGGGTATCAGGTCGTCAAATACGACGTCAAAGGCCGATATTCTGTCGGTTACAACGATCAGCAGTTTGTCGCCCAGGTCATAAACATTTCTCACTTTTCCTCTTATAAAAAGCGGTTTGTCAATAAAATTGGTATCATTAATCAACATATTCCATATCCTTTCTTTCCTGGTTTACTAATTACAGAACGCCTTTGGTGGACATAACCCCTTTTATACGGTCATCACTTCGGACCGACTCATCAAGCGCCCTTCCAAAAGCCTTGAATACCGCTTCCACGATATGATGATTGTTGCTGCCGTATAGCACATTAATATGTATATTCATTGCCGCATTTACCGAAACCGCTCTGAAAAATTCTTCTACGAGTTCAGTCTCCATATCGCCAACACGCTCATTGGTGTAGCGTATATTGCAGACCAGATAAGGCCGTCCTCCAAGGTCAACAGAAACCATAGCCATAGCTTCATCCATTGGTACATAAGAAGTTCCGTACCTTCTAATAGAGCTTTTGTCTCCCAACGCTTGCCTTAAGGCTTGCCCCAGTACAATCCCTATATCCTCCACCGTATGATGGGCATCCACCTGTAAGTCTCCACGGGCTTTGATCTCCAGATTTATTAGTCCGTGCTTCGAAAACAGCGTCAGCATATGATCCAGAAACCCGATACCTGTATCGATAATTGAATTTCCTTCCCCGTCGAGCTCCAGCTTCAATGTAATATCTGTTTCGGCTGTCTTTCTGCTCAATTGCGCAGTTCTGGACATATTGCACCTCCGCTTGTTCATCTTTACCATCGTAATTATAACAAAACTGCCATATACAAATCCACAGAATTTGATATTTTTATTTTTCTAGTGCCTGCAACACTGTTATTCCGATTTTGTTTCCAAGCACCTACTGTAGTGCTCCCCTTGTCACACTGCGTTGTTGCTGAGGAGATGTAAGTATTTTAAGGAGCTGTTGTACAATAACATAAACAAGCGCTTCATTTGCATGAGCTATATAGTTCTGCTCGGGCAAGTCGAAACTCGCAAAAATGCTTCGGAAAGTATTGATATGTAGCCTTTTTGCTCAGACAGTCGACTTGCTTGTCCTAAATTTTCATCCCTGTTCACTTAAAATATCGTCCAATGCCGTAGCAACGGCTGTCATCTCCTCATCCGTGCCTATACTGATCCGGAGATGGTTGTTTATCAGCGGATTGTTGAAGTAACGGACAAGAATGCCCCGCTTGCGAAGCTCCATAAATATTTTCTCAGCACGTACGCTATTGTGGCTGACAAAAACAAAATTGGCCGCAGAATCGGTAACTGCAAAATCTCTTTTTATAAGCTCCCTGGCAAATTTTTCGCGCGTGGCAACGACCTTTTCCGTAACCGTCCTGTAGTACCCTCCATCCTTCAGCGCCGCCGCACCGGCAGCGATAGCCAGTCTGTCAAGCGTATAGGAATTAAATGAGTTCTTCACACTGTCCAGCGCACAGATCAATTCACTGTCTCCGAACGCAAATCCTATTCTCATTCCGGCCAGCGCGCGGGATTTGGAAAATGTCTGTATGACCAGCAGATTCGGGTATTCACTAATCAGTCCAACTGCCGACTCTCCACCATAATCGATATAGGCCTCGTCCACAATAACAACAGTATCAGGATTGCCTTCCAGCAGTGTACGGATGGCCGACAGCGGCATAGCCTTGCCTGTCGGAGCATTCGGATTTGCCAGAATCACCCCTCCGCAGCTGTTCATAAGCTGTTCGGAGGGAATGTTAAATTCACTGTCCAGAGGCGTGGTGACATAGTCTAACTGAAACAGCGACGCGTATACCGGGTAGAAGGAGTAGGTTATATTGGGAAACACGATTGTCCGGCCGGGGTCAAAGAACGCCATAAAGGCAAAGGCAAGCACCTCATCGGAGCCGTTTCCCGCAAAGATCTGATCCTTTTGTATCCCATAGCTCTCAGCCGCCGCACTGATCAAACTGTCACATGTCGGATCGGGATATAGTCTGAGACTGTCGTCCGACGCTTCCCTGATCGCCTCAAGCACCTTCGGTGAAGGGCTATAAGGGCTCTCATTGGTGTTGAGCTTGATATATCGTCTGTCCCTTGGCTGTTCACCCGGTACATAGGGTTTAAGCCCGCTGGCCAGAGTACTCCAGTATTTATTCATTGTTTTTCTCTCCTCACCTTCCGCCTTGCCGCTCACTTGCCGTTTTTCTCTACAAACCGCACTCTGATCGCATTTGCATGCCCTTCCAGGCCCTCATATTCCGCAAATCGTATCACGTCACCGCTTGCCTTCTCCAGTGCCTGTCTGGTATACGAGATCACACTGGATTTTTTCATGTAGTCATCTACATTCAGCGGAGAGAAAAATCTAGCCGTTCCGCCGGTGGGAAGCACATGATTCGGACCCGCAAAATAATCCCCCAACGGCTCCGGTGACCAGTGTCCAAGGAAGACAGCACCTGCATTTTTCACATAGCCCAATCGGCTGAACGGATCCTCTATGCACAGCTCCAGGTGCTCAGGAGCAATACGGTTCACAACATCCATTGCTTCATCCAGATCGTTTACAATAACAGCCGCGCCGTAACCAGCGAGAGATTTGTACAAGATATCTTTTCTGGCCAGCTTTGCAGCCTGCTTTTCAATTTCTGTGCATACAGCCTGCGCCAGCTTCTCTGAGGGAGTGACCAGAATGGATGCCGAAAGATCATCATGTTCGGCCTGAGACAGCAGATCGGCAGCAACATATTCGGGATTGGCGGAATCATCGGCGACTACGGTGATCTCACTGGGTCCTGCAAACATATCGATATCACAATAGCCGAATACAAGTCTTTTAGCTGTTGATACATAAATGTTTCCGGGACCGAATATCTTATCTACCTTTGGTATGGAACAGGTGCCAAAGGCCATCGCCGCAATAGCCTGAGCGCCGCCCGCCTTGAAGATTTCTGACACACCGGCTTCCTGCGCTGCTACAAGTACGCCAGGATCGATTTTCCCATCCCTGCCCGGCGGTGTAACCATTATAATTTTTTCAACACCGGCTACCTTTGCGGGCAGTGCGTTCATCAATACGGATGAGGTCAGCACCGCTGTTCCGCCCGGCACATAGATACCTACTATTTCAAGGGGTCTGTACAGCTGCCCAAGTAAAATGCCGTCATTGCCTGTTGTAAACCAGGAATTCTGCTTCTGTTTCTCATGGAAGGCAATTATATTTTCCTTTGCCCTCCTTATCACACCGATCATTTCCGGGTCTGCCAGATCGTATGCTTCCTTTATCTCACGATCGGAGACCTTCATGGATGAGGGCTCCATCTCAACCCTGTCAAAAAGCTTTGTATACTCCAGCAGTGCTTCGTCACCTTTTGACCTGATGTTTGCCAGGATTTCATCCACTACCCGCACAACATCCATCTGCCCGACTCTGTCCCGCCCGACCAGTTTGCTAAAGAGACCGGCATCCCTGCCGTTTCGCATATCAATAATTCTGATCATCATCCTAATCCTTCCTTATAGTTGTATCTTTTTCTATTCTATTTCCTGTAATTGTTTCTTGAGGCCTTCTATAATTCTATTGATCCGTTCATTCTCCATTTTCATACTCACCCTATTCACCACCAACCTTGCGCTGATGTCAGCAATGGTATCCAATATGACAAGTCCGTTGTCTTTCAGCGTTCTCCCGCTTTCCACCAGATCCACTATGACCTCCGACAGACCGACCAGCGGCGCAAGCTCCACCGATCCGCTCAGCTTGATTACCTCTATGGATTCACGTCGTTTATGCTCAAAGTACTCTTTGGCAATACGTGGATATTTTGTGCCGACTCTCTTGTTATTCAGACTATCCAGTTTACCGGCCAGCTCAGCAGGGCCTGCGACCACCATACGGCAAGCAGCAAATCCAAGATTCAGCACCTCATACAAATGCCTTCCTTCTTCTAGCAGCGTATCCTTGCCGACCACACCGATGTCTGCCGCGCCATATTCCACATAGGTAGGCACATCAGCAGGCTTTACAAGAAAAAACCTGGTTTTACTCTTTTCATCCGTAAAAATCAGTCTGCGCGATTCGTCCCGGTATTCGGAGCAATCAATCCCGATCTTCTCCAACATTTCTATAGACAGATCTGCAAGTCTTCCCTTTGACAACGCTATTGTAAGATATCTCAATTTACTCACCTCTTCAATAATTCACTGATTCTTACGCTGGCTGTTTCGCCTGACTCTAAATAATGGATCTCTACCGTATCCTCATCAACAATATTGATCACGCCGCCGATATTCTTTGCGGCGGCATATCTTTTGGCCTCTTCAATTGTGTACCCTGCAATGTCAAGCTCTACCACAATGCCCTGCTTCCTCAGCTCGGCACATAGCTCGAAAGCAGTCCTTCTGCCGGATACCGTATAGCATACGAAGCTGTCGATCGTCGGTTTTTCTGTCGTCACCTTCTGTCTTTGCAGCGCCATCATGATCATATTGACTCCAAGAGAAAAACCGGTTGCAGGGCAATTCATTCCAAACTCTCCCACAAGCCTGTCATATCTGCCGCCAGTAAGGACGGGGAAGCCTATACCATAAGTGAATCCCCTGAAAATAATGCCTGTATCATATGCAAGGCCTCTGAGCATACCCAAATCCACCGATACATACTGCCCGAGGCCATAATCTTCCAGTATATGCAGCACCTGCCTGATATTTTCCAGCGCATCGGCGGAACGTTTATTCAACGCAAGTGCTTCAACCTTTTCGATCACTTCAACTGAGCCAAAAAGTCCGGGGAGATCAAAAATTAGCTTTTTCAAATTCTCCTTGATCTCACAGCGCTTCAGAAATTCCTCCAGACCAACATAGTCTTTCCGGTCGATCAGCCTGCGTACCTGTACGGTATCCTCTTCCGACAGGCCGGTCTCTTCCATCAGTCCATTAAAAAACTCCACCTGTCCGATATCCACCTGAAAGCTTTCCAGCCCGGCCTCTTTCAATGACTGTATGGCGATTGCTATCACTTCGGCATCGGACTGAGGCGTATTGACTCCAAGCACCTCTATTCCCGCCTGGGTAAATTCATTCTGCTTTCCTCCGCCATAATCATTATATCTGAAAACATTTCCTACATAAGAAACCCGGAGAGGATACTCTGCTTCCCTGTATTTTGTTGCGGTAATCCTTGCGACGGGAACCGTGATATCCGGGCGCAGAACCAATATTCTTCCCTGCTGGTCAAAGAATTTGAACATGTTTTCCTGAGGCATTGCACCTTCTTCGGATGCAAAAACATCATAAAACTCAATCGTCGGAGTCTCCACCTCACAAAAACCGCAGCTTCTGAACAACGACCTGAATTTTTGTTCCAGACCTCTTTTCAGGTGACAGTCCTCAAACAGGATATCCTGCACCCCATCCGCCGTATAGATCTTCCAGTTTGACATTTATTACACCTCGTTTGCTTTATCGCTTTACCACGCTAAACTTATAAATCAATGAATTGAAAACATTATAAAATAAAAGGCCTTGTTTTGTCAATGGCTTTATTAATGCTCCCTGTCCTATAGGGAGTCGGAAATCTCATTCATCATTTGAATAAAGAGCTGAACAAGAGAGGGATCAAACTGGCTTCCCGCTTTTATGTGGAGTTCCAGTAAAGCTTCTTCTGTAGTCATGGCGGGTTTATTCTGCTGCCGGTGGGTCATGACGTCAAAGGCATCCAAGATGGATATAATGCGTGACATAAGAGGAATCTCTTCTTCCTTAAGACCCTCCGGATAGCCCTGACCATTCCACCATTCATGGTGATATAAAATGATATCAGCCAGATGGGTAAATTCACCGGAAGCTTGGGCAATTCGATAACCAATTTCTACATGCTTTCTCATGATAAGCCATTCCGCATCATTAAGAAGGGACTTTTTCAGAATAATATCTTTTGATATACCAATTTTGCCGATATCATGAAGCGTTACAGCTCTTATAAGAGTATTCAGGTTTTCCGCGGAAAAACCAAGAACCCTTGCGAACTCTTTTGAGAGTGTTTGGAGTCTTTCGATGTGCCCTTTAATTTCACAATCATTTGCCTGCAACACTTTTCCCAGGGTTTCTGCGATTGCTCCCCTGACTTTCCTGCCTTCGATCAGCTTAACCTGATACATTAAGTCTTCCGCTTCCTTTAACACCTTATGCAAGCAGGCTTCTCCATCTGACTTCGTTGCCACTCCCATGGATAAACTTAGAAGAAGGTCCGTATCCCGAAAACTATTACAAGCTGCACTGATCTTATCCCGAATAGTATTAGCTGTTTTATTGTCCGTATTTGGGAGAATAATAGCAAACTCATCACCGCCCCATCGTGCGATAATATCATTTTGGCGACAGGATTGCTGAATAATGAGCGCCATTTTTTTAAGTCTTTGATCACCCTCATGATGGCCATAAACATCGTTAACAAATTTCAGCCCGTTCATATCCCCAATGATCAGGGATATGGGCAGATATTCTTTGTTGTTTTCCATCTCCTGAAGTCTATTATCAAAATATGTCTTATTATATAATCCGGTTAATCCGTCATGGAGCGTAAGATAGGTTATGTAATCCAGACCTTCCCGAATCGCATCCTTCTGTTCTTTAAAATAGAGCTGGATCAGACCAATAGCGTTTAAAAGCAGGATAATTTGAGAAATAACATACGGAGCCATATGGGGCATTATCAAAATATAAGAAAAAATCAAATTATTTACGACCCAGGCTATATTTAATAAGCCTAATACAAGAATGAGCCTTCCGTATTGTTTAGCCGATCTGATCATAACAATCCCTACCAGAGAGAATAACGCAAATACCGTTAAATACGTGTATTGAATCATAAATAAAGCCGGCAGGTTTTGCATTGAGAAAGCAATAAATACGATTAGCCATATCATTCCGATTCCAAAAAACTGAAATGTTTTGACTTTAGTTTTCAGGAATAATAGAGTACCCCATGCTAATAAAAGATTTGCACAGAAATAGGAACATAGACTTAGAAAGAAAACCGGTTGATTTTGTCTCAGAAAATATGGGAAAAACGCATCAAGTAAATAATTTAATGCAATGATAGACCAGCCGGCAAACCACAGCACCAGAAAGTGTCTGCGTTCAAACGTAAAGATATAGACATACAACATCAGCAAGACAGCAATAGACCCAAGCGATGCAATTAATAAAAGCGCGGATGTTTCCATAATCTCTCCCGGTAAGTTTAGCTATTGCTTAAATAGAATTTATTAATCAGTCCATCAAATAACCAGACTATTCCAACTATATATACTATATCGGTAAAATAGTAAAAATGTAATCACAAATATATTTTATCAAGCTAGTTCATCTTCCTCTATGAGAAAGATGTTCTCGATAAGCTTGGACTGTTTCCTGTCACGCCTGACGAAATTTTATAAAAAACCTCAAGCGACTCCTTTATTGTGCCTTCATTAACTCATGGGCATCTTTCAGGTGTGAGATGATCGATATCCCTTGTGGGCATTTGCCTTCACATACTCCGCACTCTATGCAATTGGAAGCGTCCCTGCCTGTACTTGTAGCTACCAACGAGTAAAATGTTCTCCCGTATTCCGTCCAGGGAGACATAGCCACATCGTTGTATACCTTGAAAATATCTGGAATATTCACCCGCTGCGGGCAGGGCATGCAATAGCCGCATCCCGTACACCCAACCTTTACCTTACTGTCATAAATCTCTTTTATCTTATTGATAAGTTCAATATCCTGCTCACTCATGACAGCAGGTTTAGATTCCTTAAAAATTCTAATATTATCCTTCAACTGCTCCATGCTGCTGGCACCGCTCAATATGACCCTGGCCTCCTTCTGGTTGTAGATCCACCGGAAAGCCCATTCCACAAGAGATCTTTTTTCATGATATTCCTCAATCAGCCTGTATACTTCCTCCGGTGGGTTCCCTAAGAGGTCTCCGCCCTTCAACGGTTCCATGATTACTACGCTGATACCTTTCTCCGCCGCATATTTCAGTCCTTTTACACCTGCCTGATGATTTTGGTCCAGTATATTAAGCTGAATGGTGCAGGTATCCCATGCATATGCGTCCACAAGCTCTTTAAAAAAATCAAATTCCCCATGACATGAAAAGCCAAATTGCCTGATTCTCCCATCCGCCTTCAACTGTTCCATGAACCGCAAACCGTCTGTTGCTTTGATCCTTTCCCACATGTCCCGATGAACATTATGAAAAATGTAGACATCAATATAATTTGTCTGCAACCGATCCAATTCTTCATTAAAAAGCCTTTGATAATCGTAATAGCTGTTAACCTCCCAGATTGGGCATTTGGTAGAAATCATCACCTTTTCTCTGTATCCGCCGCTCAGTGCCTTACCTAAAAGCACCTCACTCCCTGGATAGGAGTATGCCGTATCAAAATAGTTCACACCATTGTCAACAGCATACCTGATCATTTTTATTGATTCGTTCTCATCAATTATGTAACTGCCATCGTCCGTCTTTATCCGCGGCAGCCGCATACACCCCATACCAAATCTCGACGCCATACTTTCGGTACTTCCAAAAACATTGTACTCCACTCTAGCATCCCCTCACATTTAATTGCAACATTGATTGCATTTATTTGCCATTAAGTATAACAAAATATATTGGCCTTTCACAG
>JAEYON010000160.1 GCA_023411645.1 Bacillota bacterium
TCACTCAGCCGCGTAACGGTTGTACAGGAAACTATCCCGGAACCGGAACCACAGCCTGAGCCTGAACCGCAACCCGAGCCTGAGCCGCAGCCTGAGCCCGAACCGCAACCCGAGCCCGAGCCGCAGCCTGAGCTGTCAGTTGATACTACACTTGCCATCAATGGTTCAACCTATATAAAAATTCCCAGGTCAGGTGTGACTTATTCAGATTACACTGCCACCATCAAGGACCAAAATGGTATTGTTCTGCCTGATGCGGCAGCCGTCTGGTCAATAGACGCTCCAGTTGCAGGTGTCACCGTATATCCCACTGTTGGAAAGCTGATCATAGACCCCTCAGCCCAACCCGGCAACATCACCTTAACTGCCACATCGGTTGCAAACGGAGTAGTAATGACAACAAAGCAATTAATTCTCTATGCCGACCCCGAGCCCGTTGCTGCTGCAATAGAAATTACCGGCTCGACCTACATTGAGATTCCGCGAAAGAATGTCACCTATTCTGACTATAAAGCTGTTGTAAAAGATCAAAACGGTAAAACCATGAACGGCGAGTCCGTGACATGGTCACTGAATACCACTTTAAAAGGTGTATCGATCAACCCTGAAACAGGTAAAATAATTGTTGAAACCAGTGCCAAACCTGCTACTGCCACATTGATTGCAGTCTCCAGATCTGACGGAAAAGTGAAGGAGATAAAGAATTTGATTTTCATTCGTTGACCGGATATCTGACAACTAAAAAACAGAAAAATTTTAAAAAATTAAGAATAATCCTCTTTGTAATTAACCCGGGACGTCCAGATTACTGGTTCCCGGGGTCCTTTTTTTATCCCTGTTTGTTTGGCTAATATGCGGGTAATAAAAAGAAAAACATAGATGGGGGGAGACCTGTTCGTGAAGAAGCATTCAACGACAACAATATCAAAAGGATTGCTGGTGTTCATACTACTTATATCACTGCTATGTTCCGGCTTCTTTACAGTGGTTAACATCATGCTCAATCCCATAGAGTATGAATCAAATACCTCCCTGTATATCTCTGCCGGCGGCCCGCAATACAGTACGCAAGACGCCTACACAGATCTCTTGGTCGGCTTACATCTGAGTAATAATTACAGCGAGATCGTAAAGAGCACCTTGTTCGCTGAGAAGATCATTCAAAGGCTGAATCTGCAGGATACCGCCTCTGAAAGGGTTGCCGGAGCAATCCATGCAAAAAAGGCAGACAACGCTAACATACTACATATAACCGTACAACATAACAATAAAGCACTGGCGGAGAAGATTGCACATACGATACCGGTGCTGCTTTCAGAGATACCGGCATCCATTCCCGGCGCGCTGATAACGGTAATAAACAAGCCCTCAGAAGCGAAACCAGCGATCGGCGAAATCCTCTTTACTGCGGCATTATCCTTCATAGGTGCCTTTTTATTAGCTTTTGTTGCAGCGCTTCTGTTCCGTCCCAATAGTAATATTATCAGAACACCTGAAGACGTGGAAAGAACGCTTGGTATAAAGGTTACCGGAACCATTCCGGACTTTAGGTTTTAGGAGGTTGTTTTATGTCAAATCTTACATACAATATAAATCTGTATCACAATCCTAATATTGAAGAAGCTTACACAGTACTGAGAACCAACCTTCAATATCAGGGAATAGAGCGAAAAATCAAGAAGGTCCTTGTGACCAGCAGTGGTCTGGGAGAAGGCAAAACGTCAACAGCAATCAATCTTTGCATCTCCTTTGCCCAGGCGGGAACCCGGGTTCTGCTGATTGATGCGGACCTTCATAAGCCCATGCTGATCAAGCATCTGGGAAGCAACAGCTTTATTGGAATAACGAATTATGTATCCGGCAATGCACAAATAGATGAAATTATCAGCAGCACAAATCTGGATAATTTATTTTTCATCACTTGCGGTCCTAAGCCCACAAAATCGGCCGACATCCTGTCTTCCAAGAAGTTTGCCGAGCTCCTTGATCAAGTAGAGGACTCTTTTGACTTAATAGTCATAGATTCTCCTCCACTGGGCAAACACATTGATGCGGCTATTCTTGCCTCTCTTGTTGATTATGCTTTGCTGGTGGTCAAATCCAATTCCACGGATTACAGAAACGTAGCCACAGCAAAGGACCAGCTTGAAATGGTCGGTATGAAGGATATTGGAATCGTACTTAATAAAATGGATAAAAAATATTATAAAATTTATACAAACCACTACAAAAGTCACGGGACAAGTAAAAAATTCAGTAACGGGTGGTTTAAAAGTTTTAAACTGTAAAAAGACATAGAGGCAGGGTGGTCAAAAATGATAGATATTCACAGTCACATCATATATGGAATGGACGATGGTTCTCCAACTATGGACGAAACGGTAAGAATGCTGAAGAAAGCCCAGGAAATCGGCATTACCACTATTATCGCTACGCCTCATTATCAGGAGAACATCTTTGAACTGGAGGGAATTCAACAGCATTTTACTGAAACTGTCGAGAAAGCCTGGGAATTTGGGATCTCTCTGAAACCGGGATGTGAGGTTTACATCAATCCCTATATTGATAAGCTTGCCGTAGAGAAAAAGATCCTTCTACTGAACAGAGCTGACTATATCCTACTGGAACTTCCCTATGAATCAATCCCGCTGTATACCTTTGATATGATTTATAAGCTTCAGCTGCTGAGAATATCTATTATCATTGCACACCCTGAAAGAAACCTGAATCTGATAAAGGATTTTACACTGTTTTCACGTTTTGTGGAAAGAGGATGCATGATGCAGGTGGACGCAGGAAGCATTGCAGGTGTGTACGGAACTGCAGTTGAAGAATATGTGAGAAAACTGATAAAGCTGAAGCTGGTTCATTTTGTCGCATCCGATGCACATTGTGCAAAGGATTATGACGACTGGTATCTTAAGGCATACAAAAAGGTGTGCCGGTGGGCGGGCTCCGAATACGCAGATAAACTATTTACATCAAATCCCCAGTTAATATTAGATAATGATAAAGATAGTATTTATAGAATGATTTAATCCCGGCAGCAACGTGTTACCGGGACAGATAAGGAGGATGATTTTATGGCGGAATCAAACGAATTACAATTACAGTCCCGTGTCGGAGATACGGTTAAAACTAGGGCGATAAGCCATAATGCAAGGCTGCCCTATCGATTTGCAAAGCGCGCCTTTGATATTGCTGCAGCAATGTTTGCCCTCATTGCACTTTCTCCTGTGTTTTTAATTACAGCCCTTGCCATAAAGCTTGACAGCAAAGGTCCAGTATTTTTTGCCCAGAACAGGCTCGGGTACAAAGGCAGATATTTTAAGATGTATAAATTTCGCTCCATGGTCGTGAACGCGGAGCAATTATTAAGACAGCTTGAGTTAAAAAATGAAGTAAGCGGCCATATGTTCAAGATGCGCAACGATCCCAGGGTTACAAGAGTAGGTAGAATCATAAGGAAAACAAGTATCGATGAGCTTCCCCAGCTCTTAAACGTTCTAATAGGCACTATGAGTCTGGTAGGCCCCAGACCTCCTCTGCCCAGAGAGGTGAATCAATATGACAAATGGCAGGATCTTCGTCTATCCGTAAGGCCTGGTATTACAGGTCTCTGGCAGATTAGCGGGAGAAACGATATAGGTTTCGAAGAGATGATCAATCTGGATCTGAAATATATCCGCGAAAGATGCTTCTTATATGATATGAAAATAATTTTAAAAACCATCCCGGTTCTTCTTGGGGACAGCAAGGCTTTTTAGAATTTGATGGCTGGATTGCCCGGTATGTCAATAAATATATTAATACCTGATCTGACTGTTTTTTCGGATAGCCAGCAGAGCCAGTCTGCCTTTCAAAGTCCTCGCCTGGTAATAGTGGTACAGTGTCCGGATCTCTCCTCCAAAGTCGAGTTTAAATTCATCAACCGAGTCCAGATCAGGCGTCTCCTGCCCCATGCCCAATCCGCCCATATCCATAATCGCAAATCCCTGCTGCTTATTGTACCTTATCAGTTCCCAATGCAAATATCTGTTGGCATTGGATATCATGCTGCGGGCAGAGCTGTCTTCATATCTTCTGAAATGCGAAAATGAATACATCCCCATGGCGATCACTTCATCATGAATTTCTGCAATACCGCATAGAATTTCTCCATCCATGCCGGTCAGTAAGGAAATTCTCAGAGCATTCTGTTTCTGCGCCATCTGCAAAAAAGCCCTGTCGCATGCAACGATTCCTTTAGTATTGGCAAACTCATCATAATTCCGGCAAAATTCATCTATTACTTGTGGATTTGGCTCATCATAAAACCGGATGGATAACCCGCCTCTTTTCTCAGCCCTGCGGATCCGTTTTCGTGTTGTACTCTCCAGTTCACTAAAAAGCTGCTCTTCAGGTTTCAACAGATTAATTCTCAGGGTGTGAAAAATCCTTGCATATGGCGTCTGCCGGGTTGACAGATAAAACAGTACAATATCCGCATCCGTTTCATAATTGGACGGATCATCTGCAAAATAGACCGTCTCCAATTTTAATGTCAGCTTTTTACGTCTGTTCAGTATCAGCATAGCTCATCATCTGCTTTCCGGGAAATGGTATTTGTATATTCATACCACTTCGGTTCCGTTTAAAACAAATGGTTTCGGACAGCAAATTGCTATAGCATAAAGCCACCTGAATTTACAGGCGGCTCCGGCATAAATCGATTTGCTCTATCTGCAGCCCCAGCTCAATCAAACCTTGCAGACATACTTTATTAAGTTATTTCCGCAAACATGATCGATAGCAGGGATCTTCTCGAGGTATTCAACATTGACCAGCGTATAGCCATCTACAATAAGGCCCTCCCAGTAATGCTTGACTTCCTTGGCTGACTTTCCGTTTGCTTTAGCGAAATTTTTAAACTCATTCAGGTTGTCCACTCTTGATGCCTGGCTGTCTATCATTTTAATATAAACAGATTTATCATATTGTAATGATAGTTTCCCTTCCTTTAGCAATTTGACTGTTTCATCGTAGTTTTTCACTGCGATAATGTACCTGTTTTGCTGTGCTGATTTTTTACCAAACATAGCTGCTACCACCTTTTCAATTAAATTGTATATATTCACTCCAGCAATCGTGTAGAGATTTGTATTGTCTACTAATATATCATTATGTAAATTCAAAAACTCAATTGCAATAAAATTTGTTTATTGTTCACAGTTTATTAACAAATTACTTCATTTACACAACCGTTAATACCTTAATTTTTCACCAATTTTCCTCATGGTTCTTTTCCGCTTTATTGCATTGCAGATCCCTTTCATGTATAATCTACATGATTTATACTGCTGCTTAAGGAAGGTCGGATAAGAGATGAAATTAGGTATCGTAGGATTGCCCAACGTTGGCAAGAGTACACTTTTCAATGCAATCACAAAAGCGGGGGCTGAGATAGCCAATTACCCGTTTTGCACAATAGAACCAAATGTCGGGACAGTCGCTGTGCCTGATGAACGGCTTGATAAGCTGGCGCAAATGTATAATCCTGTTAAGGTCACGCCGACCACTGTTGAATTTGTGGACATCGCCGGTCTTGTAAAAGGGGCAAGCAAAGGAGAAGGTCTGGGAAATAAGTTTCTTTCACACATTCGTGAGGTGGATGCCATCATTCACGTTGTTCGCTGTTTTGAAGACGGAAATATCATCCATGTGGACGGCTCTATTGGCCCTATCCGTGATATTGAGACCATAAATCTGGAACTAATATTTGCCGATCTGGAAATGATGGACAAACGCATTGACAAAACGCGTAAAATGCTAAAATCAGGAGATAAAAAATTCCAGACCGAGCTGGAACTGTATGAGCGGATCAAGGCTGCTCTGGAAGGCGGAACACCAGTCAGGACAATGACCTTCAGCGCCGAAGAGCATACGCTCGTGGATCAGTTGTTCCTACTTACCTCCAAGCCAGTGTTATACGCAGCTAATATATCCGAGGACGATCTTTCGGCAGACAGCGCGAATCCTTTCATTGCAGAACTGCGCCAAATAGCGCAAAAGGAAGGTTCTGAGGTCTTAGTAATCTGTGCAAGGATCGAAGAAGAAATCGCGCAGCTAGAAGCGGACGAAAGATCTGCATTTCTGGAAGAACTGGGATTAAAGGAATCCGGTCTGGACAGGCTGATTAAAGCAAGCTATAAACTACTGGGCCTGATGAGCTTTCTAACGGCTGGCCAGCCGGAGGTCAGAGCCTGGACTATTGTTAAAGGCACCAAAGCACCGCAGGCTGCGGGCAAAATCCACAGTGATTTCGAAAGAGGCTTTATCAGAGCGGAAATCGTCGCATATCATGACCTTATAGCATGCGGCTCATACAATGCTGCCCGCGAAAAAGGACTTGTGCGCTCTGAAGGTAAGGACTACGTCATGCAGGATGGTGACGTAACATTGTTCCGCTTCAATGTATAAGCAATAGCCTGCTGCACCGACTGGATCAGACCGGTCGTATTCAAAATTGAAAAAATAGCGTGATCAGGCTTTCTTCAATGTACTAGAAAGCTTTTTTACCTCACTGTCATTCAATACCTTTTCCAGGTCTATGATCGATATCAGCTTCTCTCCCCTGATCGCAACCTTTTTCAGGTATTGGGCGGCCTCAGTTTTCATCATGGCCGGCGCCTCATCAATTTCATGCTCGGCAAACCGGTGGATTTCGGATACGTCATTGACAATGAACCCAGCGTAGTTATCATCAATACGAACAACAAGTATCTTTGTTTTCTTATTGATCGTCGCATCCCCCATATCAAACCGCTTGGCCAAATTAACGACCGGAAGTGCGGAATCTCTGAAATTTATAATTCCCTCAATGAATTTGGGCATTTTGGGCACCTTTGTTGCTTCCTGATATTTGATGATCTGAAACACCTGCCACGCTTCCGCGCCAAACAGCTGACCGTTTATATCAAAAATCACTATCTGGATATCGCCCATTTTCAAACCTCCTTAGTATGTTGTCAGGTACATTTCTCGTTAATAGACACCCCTGACTGTCAGGATTATATCATATATTCAGGATATATTTTCAACAACTATATATTCGACATAATGTTACCAAAAATCCTCCTTGACAATCAAATCTCCTCATGCTACTATGAGATAAATTTATTGAAAAAGGCAATGACAAGGGAAAGTATGCAGGAATTTACTTGATCAGCGAGCCGGAAATGGTGTGAGCCCGGCGAAGTCTACCTGTTGAAGTTCCCCTTCGAGCTGCAGGCTGAAAATATGCATGTAGGCTGAGCCGGAATTCCACCGTTACAGGGAAAAGCGTATTATTTGTACGCTGTAAAGCAGGGTTTTACCAATTTGAGTGGTACCGCGCAGAGGATAACTCTTCGTCTCATAGCAGATGAAGAGTTTTTATTTTTAAATGGAGGTTTTGATATGATTATTGTAATGAGCAAGAATGCAAGCAGGCAGGAAATTGATAATGTTGAACAAAAGCTGGTTGAGCTTGGGTTCAAGACCCACCCAATTATCGGCGAGATAAAGACGGTCATCGGCGCAATTGGTGACAAACGTATGATGAACACTCATACCATCTCATCAATGCCGGGTGTTGAGAGCCTGGTCCCCATCATGAAGCCCTTTAAATTGGCAGGAAAAGAACTAAAGCAGGAGCCCACGGTCGTTGATGTTAGCGGCATCAAAATTGGCGGTAGTGAAATTGTGGCCATTGCCGGGCCATGTGCCATTGAAAGCGAGGAATCCTTTCTTGAAACCGCCCGCAGGGTCATGGAAGCAGGCGCAAAGATCATGCGGGGCGGCGCCTTCAAACCCCGCTCTTCTCCCTACTCCTTTCAGGGACTCGAAGAAGAAGGTCTGAGAATTATGGCAGCCGCCAGAGAGCAGACCGGTCTTAAAATCGTTACAGAGGTTGTTGACACTCGTGATGTTGAGATGGTTAGCTCCTATGCAGATATGATCCAGATCGGAGCAAGAAATATGCAAAATTTCAGACTGCTGCATGAAGTCGGCCTGACCAGTAAACCTATCCTGCTTAAAAGAGGGCTTGCCGCGACCATAGAAGAATGGCTGATGGCGGCGGAGTATATCATGGCAGCGGGAAATGAAAACATAGTCCTTTGTGAAAGAGGCATAAGGACATACGAAACTTCCACAAGAAACACACTTGACCTGAGCGCCATACCGGTGATCAAGGAGTTGTCGCACCTTCCTATTATAGTCGATCCAAGCCATGCAGCCGGCAACTGGAAGTATGTAAGCGCACTGTCCAAGGGGGCTGTGGCCACAGGAGCAGACGGATTGATCATCGAGGTTCATTTAGATCCTCCCAATGCGCTTAGTGACGGACCTCAGTCCCTAAGACCGGCAAAATTTGCACAACTGCTCGGAGAAATCCAGCCCATAGCGCTTGCTGTTGGAAGAAGTATAAGCACAGCAAAAGTATGATTATGGTGCGGACGCAATAAATTAATGTAACATTTCGCTTAGCGAAATCTATTGCCGAAACGCAGTTGCGCTATTATACCGTGATAAATCATGGTATAATAATACCATGAAAACACTTATTATTATACCTGCATATAACGAAGCAAGAAATCTGGTCGGGCTGCTGGATGGGCTGAATTTGGTCTGTCCGGAGTATGATCTGGTTGTGATCAATGACAGTTCTGATGATGACACGCTGGCTGTTTGTAAAGAGCGCAAGGTCAATGTTATTGACCTTCCCGTAAATCTTGGTATAGGAGGCGCGGTCCAGTCCGGTTACCGGTATGCACTATACAACCGGTATGATGCCGCCGTTCAGGTCGACGGAGATGGTCAGCACAATCCCGAATACATCAGCACACTGCTGACTGAACTTGAAAGCGGTGCAGATATCTGCATCGGCTCCAGGTTTATCGCCAGAGAAGGTTACCAATCGTCGGCAACACGGCGTTTTGCTATCCGTTATTTCAGCCTCCTCATCCGCATATTTTCCGGATGCCGCGTGACAGACCCCACCTCGGGCTTCCGGGCATGTGGGCGTAAAGCCCTCAAACTGTTTGCCACGGATTATCCTCAGGACTACCCTGAACCGGAATCCATTATCAACGCTGCAAAGCACAGGCTTCGTGTAGTTGAGGTGCCTGTCGTTATGAACGAGCGTCGTGAAGGGAAATCCTCAATCACCCGTATAAAATCTATGTATTATATGATAAAAGTAAGTCTGGCCATAATCATCGCATCTTTCTATAATACGAGACAACTGGAGGTTGATTCGTGAATACTATACTTCAGATCATCATGATCTCATCTTCTCTGGTTTTTCTGTGCTATATCATTATCATGCTGCGTAATAAAAAGATCGAGTTGAAGTATACTCTTATCTGGTTGTTTGCAGGGTTCAGTTTTCTAGCAATAGCGGTTTTTCCGAACCTTCTGCGGCTGATATCAAGTCTTCTGCACATTGTGGAGCCGGTTAATACACTGTTTCTTTTCATCATATTTTTTATTCTGCTGATTATTTTCACTCTGACAATCGCGCTGTCAAGAAGCGCAAATCGCGTAAAGACGCTTACTCAGGAAGTTGGTATCCTTAAAATGGAATTGGAAAAGCTAAAAAACTCAGATTAATTTGAGATTATCATTTTCAAGCGACTCACGGGGCTGTCCTATCTCATCAACCTTTACGACAATATTTTTTCCGATACTCTTTGCGTAATAAAGAGCTTGATCCGCCTTCTCTATAACCTCCTTGATATTAGCTGAATGAGTCGGGTATTGTGCCACACCACAACTGACCGTCACTTTCCGTCGATCCTCATGAGCTCCCAGATGGATACGCTGTTTTTCAAGCTGACGCCTGATTCTGTCCCCTACGCTCTTTGCGATGATACTATCCAGATCACGGATCAGAATCACAAACTCTTCACCGCCATATCGGACAGGAATATCCGCCCTTCTGATACATTGGCGTATAATATCAGAAAACAACATAAGAAGTTTGTCTCCGGACAGGTGTCCATATGTATCGTTGAATCCCTTAAAATTATCAAGGTCAAATAACAGCACATTGAGAACGCTCCCACTTATGTCTGCATATTCGACCTCCTCCTTTAGCTTCTGTTCAAAATAATGCCTGTTGGCAAGTCCGGTCAGCCTGTCAGTTCTGGCAATCCTGAACTCTTTTTTAATCAATTCGTCATTTTTTTTCACTTCGAAGTTGATTTTGGTCGCGGCATAGGCTGCCAATAGAATCAAAAAGTCCTTGATAACGAGTAAGGGGATAAACGCAGTTTCTGTCTGGCGCTGACCGGAAAGAATACAAACGGCAGTGTATAAAACCCCAATGACCACACCGACCTTTACCGTATTGGCAATATCACTGTAAATCCCGGATAAACCAATCAGGAAAAAGAAAAAGATATAAAGCTCGGAACGGATACCACCGGAAAAGAAGATCAGAAGCATCAATAATGCGACATCGCAATATACGACTGCCACTGAGTATTTCTTTGCACATCTTCTTAAGTAAGAAGATACGAATAAATTATAAATTGCTGCGACTGCAAGAGTCTCCAAAATGGCATACCATTGAATCTGTGTCATATCACTGCTAAGACATAAAACGGCGGCAAACAAATAAAGTAACCAACGATAAACAAGCATCGTTACTTTATTTTTCTTTTTTGATTTGCTTCCGTTTTTCTGATCTGACATTATAAATTACAGTTCAATCCCTTCAACAGTAATGCCATCTGCTGAATAATCAACCCTGATATAATTATGATTGCCGTACTTGGCTGATAGTTCGCTGTCTGCGCGTATATAAATGTCCACATTCTTTTTGATGTCGATGATTAGTCTGTCAAAGATATCAGCTTGCATGATCCGAACGATGACGTCAATATATTTTAAAGGTGAATGGTTGGTCTTGCTATCAATTACAACAGGAATCTTTAAATTTTTATCCGGACTATACACTTTAATATGTACACTTCCCGGTTCAAGAGCGTCGTCAGTGGGATAAAGCATATCTCTTTCAAAGAGTACGTCAGAATTCATACAAAGACCTCCGAATTTGCGTATTTTTTAATACTTATAGTTTTAAAATATCATTAAAACTTATTTTCGTAAAGCCTTTTATATGTTCCACAAAACTTCACATGATTTCAACATATTTATTCCCTTAGCTTTTTCTATTATATTTTTGTATAACCATCGTGAATTATTAGGGCATCCAGCTTTTGACCATTTTTGCACAAATCGCACTTACCCGGACTGTAAATTCGGTAACCGGGGATGTCTTCGCTTGTAAACATCGAATAAATCTCACGATCTGTTGCATCCTGATAGGCATTAAACAGTGCCGATATCCCCACCACAATGCCTCCATAATAGGAAAGGCATTCTAATGCACTGTTGACGGTAGTTCCGCTGGATATGGAAGAAACCAGCAGGATAATATTTCGATTTAAAATCAATTCCTGCATATTGCTTTGAAACATAAGTTTTCTGTTGGTGTTGCTCATTGGTGTTACCACATGGATCTCTTTACCAGTGTTAACCACTGATGTTCCTTTCTTCAAAAGCTCCTCTGCCAGATATGCACCAATGACCTCTGTCCCTTCCATGCACACGATGGTATCCACAAGTGTGCTGGTCAAGTACGGCAGCGCTAATTCTACAGCCACGTCCCTTGCTAGTGCTGCATTTGTTTTTAAGTCATATAAATCAAGAAAATGAGAAATATGAAATTGGCTGGTAGTGAAATGGCCCGGAATTACATTCATCTTAATGATAGGTTTTTTTGCCAGCGGAATTGTGAATGCTTTGCTTTCCATATTCTATTCTCCTTTATAATATAAATATTTTGATAATTTTTGAATAGAACTCATCTTGTTCTTTATTAAATCTGTTGTTTTGGATATGATAGCTTTCTTCCATCATTATACGACATGTTTGTTCAAAATAGACTTCCGGCATATGAATTTTTATAAAGCCTTTTATACATATCCTGGGTATTCTTTACCTTTACCAGATATTGTTCTGTTTCCTTGAAAGGAATATTGTCCAGACGCTTCCCGTCCGGGCTGTATTTACCATTTCTCAGCCACTGCGATACATTCCCGCTTCCCGCATTGTAAGCTGCGAGCATCAGATCAAGATCTCCGAACTGCTGATACAACGCTGAAAGATACCAGCATCCTATCATAATATTGATTTCAGGGTCAAAAAGCTTGTCTACTGAGTAATCATCTATGCGAAGCTCTCCCGCTATCCATTCACCTGTCTTGACTGTAATCTGCATCAGCCCTCGTGCGTTTTTGTGAGAAACCGCATCGTGTCTGAATCTGCTTTCTACATTGATAACTGCAAGGACAAGATAGGGATCAAGATCGTATTGTTCTGAATATTTTTCTACAATATCACTGTATTCCAGCGGATATCTGAATCTTATCAGCCGTACCCCAGAATATACTGCACCGGCTATTATGCCGATAATAAGCAAATATATGAACATTTTTCTTTTTGTTTGATGCTTCATGTCATTATACCTACCGCTGCCACTCCTGTTTTTTTTGAAGGAACAGCTTTACAACTGCCTGTTCCAACTCTTCCACGGTCCCGTTATTGTAGAACACCTCATCTGCGATCCTAAGGTATTCATCATCACTCATCTGAGCATTGATCCTGTCGATAACAGCTTCATACGAAAATCCTGACCTATCCATGACCCTCTTGATTCTGGTCTCACGGTCGGCAATGACCACCCAGACCTCATCGGCCAAATCCAGAAATCCCTTCTCCAGAGGGATGGGTGCATCTATTACAATAAAATCCCATTTTGTCGTGCTTTCCAGTACCTTTATAGTATCCCTGATCCGTTCGACAATATGTTTATGCGTGATACTGTTTAAGGCATGGAGCTTCACCTTATCTCCAAACGCAATGGAGGCCAGCTTTACTCTATCCAGCTCTCCGGACTCCTTAATGATATCTTGCCCAAAATAATTTACCAATTCATTAAGCGCCTCTTTGCCGCCGGCTGTCACATTCTTTGCAAGGATATCAGCATCAACCACTGCCGCTCCGAGATCTCTGAGTGTTCTGGAAACTGTGCTCTTTCCGCTCCCTATACCGCCTGTCACTCCGATAATTTTCATCTTATCACCATCCCCGGTTGTCCTTTCTTTTTCTATTTCGTTTCATACCAACTGGAGCCTGTTTTCACCTCGGCAATAAGCGGCACTTCCAATTTTACTGCGTTTTGCATACAATCCTGCAAGAGCTTTTCTACTTGTGCTTTTTCACTGATATGTGTCTCAATGATAAGCTCATCATGTACCTGCAGTATTAGTCTCGATTTCATGTTATGTTCCTTCAACTCCTTATATACCTTTACCATCGCAATTTTTATGATATCTGCAGCACTTCCCTGAATAGGCATATTCATTGCAACCCTCTCCCCAAAAGATCTCAGGTTGAAATTGGATGATTTCAGTTCAGGCAGATACCTTCTTCTTTGGAACAGTGTCTCAACAAACCCCTTGGTTTTTCCGTTTTCAACCGTATCGTGCATATATTGCTTCACTCCGGGATATCGTGCCAGATATTCGTCAATATATGTTCGCGCTTCTTTTCTGGTGATACCGAGATCCTTCGCCAGGCTAAAATCACCAATCCCATAGACAATTCCGAAGTTGACGGCTTTGGCCCTGCTTCGCAGCAAGGTAGTCACCTGATCCTTCGGAACATTGAAAACGCCGGAGGCTGTGGCAGTGTGTATGTCCTCGTTATTTCTGAAAGCAGCAATCATATTATCATCGCTCGTAATATGGGCCAGAACTCTCAGCTCGATTTGGGAATAGTCCGCGTCGGACAGCAGATACTCGTCATTTTCGGGAATAAAGACCTTTCGGATCTCTCTTCCCATTTCCAGCTTAATCGGGATATTCTGCAAATTTGGCTCAGTACTGCTGATCCTGCCCGTTGCCGCAACTGTCTGGTTAAAGCTGGAGTGGATACGACCAGTAGCCGGATTAACCACATGAAGCAATCCTTCTGCATATGTGGATTTCAATTTAACCAATTGTCTGTATTCCAGTATTTTAGAGACAGCCTCATTTTTTGAGGCGAGCTGTTCAAGCACCTCGGCATCGGTGGAATAGCCTGTTTTAGTCTTTTTCAGCACAGGAAGGCCGAGCTTTTCAAACAGGATAACACCAAGCTGTTTTGGGGAATTTATATTGAAGGTCTCCCCCGCTAGCCTAAATATCTCATCTTCACAGGACTTAATACCGTCATCGAGCTTTGCCGAGAACTCCTCAAGAGCGCTCACATTAACCTTGAAGCCCCTGTATTCCATGTCAGCAAGCACTTCAACCAACGGAAGCTCAATTTCAAAGTAAAGCGCCTCCTGGCCATTTTGGAGGATTGTTTTCCTAATATCTTTTGTCAGCTCCAGTACAGTTCTGCTGTGGCGTACGGCTGTTACTGCAAGCTGTTGTACCGGTATCTCGGCAAAAGGAATGAAGCTTTTACCCTTACCGGACAGTTCCTGCACGGATTCGAAGGAATAACCCAGATACTCCTGGGAGAGCTCAGCTACGGTATAAGTGTCACGGGATGCATTCAGGATGTAGGCGCCAATCATAGTATCAAAGGCCAGGCCATCGAATTTGAGTCCTCTACGCTTCAGATAAACAATGAGGTTCTTCATGTCATGGCCATAAATTTTAATAGATAGATCAGAAAATACAGAGGAGAATTGTTGTAAAAACTGTTCTTCGCTGATCCCCTCACCAATCCTCACATACGCATTCTCTTCTCCCCAGGAAAATGCAATTCCTGCCAAGGAATACTCAAAGGAGCTCTTGCGGTCGATTAACTGAAAAATGGCAACCTCACCGTTTTTTTTGATCGCTGCAGAAGTCTGTGCCAAGGAGAACAGGTCATCCACTAGCGTGAATTGCAGTTTCTGCAGAGTTTTCACGTCGTCGCTCACTTTATGTCCTAGATCAAACTTTTCAATAAGACTTTTAAACTCCAGACGTCTAAAAAGCTCAAGGAGCTTGCCATGATCAAAATCCTGGCGCTTCAGCTCCTCCAAACGGCATAAGGAAGGCATATTTCTCTCAATTGTTGCAATATGTCTGCTCATATAGGCCAGTTCCTTATTAGCTTCCAGCTTTTCTCGAACGCTCTTTTTTTCAATTTTATCTATGTTTTCATAGATTCCGTCCAGGCTGCCATACGATTTGATCAGCTCCAGCGCCGTTTTCTCGCCAATTCCCGGTACGCCTGGAATATTGTCAGATTTATCCCCCATCAGCCCTTTTACATCAATGAACTGCAGTGGAGTAACACCATAGCGCTCAATAACACCGCGTATATCGTATGATTCCGTTTCCGTCCTTCCTGATCTTGTTATTGGTAATAGTATTTTAGTTGTTTCCGAGGCTAATTGGAGAGAGTCTCTATCTCCTGTAACGACGACTACCTGCATGTCCCTATCTTCTGCACACTTTGAAACAGAGCCAATAATATCGTCAGCCTCAAAGCCTTCCATCTCCAGACACTTGATATTCATCGCATTGAGGACTTCCTTCATGTATGGCACCTGCTCCGCAAGCTCAGGCGGCATCCCTTTTCTGGTCGCCTTATATTCGCTATACTCAGTATGCCTGAAGGTAGGCGCTTTCAAATCAAATGCAACACACAGGTATTGTGGCTTTTCCTCTACAAGAAACTTATTTAATATATTTAGAAATCCAAAAATAGCGTTTGTGTGCAGGCCATCCGCCGTTGAGAGCAGCTGCGCCCCCTGCAGCCCATAAAAGGCTCTGTTCAGGATACTGTTTCCGTCTATGATCATCAATTTTTCTTTATCCATAACATTCCTCCGCGCATCTATTGTACACAAAAAAACAGCAGCCGTAAATGGCTGCAATTTATATCTTGATTTCATATATCTCTGTTCACCTTGATATCAGTGCCCTTTATTTTGCTGTTATTTTTGATTTATATAGATCGTCACTGTAACGAGATCCGAATCCAGCCTAGTCTTCTCAATTTGATCTTCAATTGTCTCTTTATGTGTTTTAAGTTTTGTAATCTCATCACTGCCTGCATCTTTATTTTCTTTTTGAAGCTCCTGCAGTCGTTCATCAATTGCTTCAGATTCTCTGATCATGTTGTTAACTGTTTCTGTCACATCTTCCGTTACAAAAGCACCCATCTGCACATTTGCCGCACCTAGAGCATCATTGAGCACTGTAATGAACTGCTCATATGAGTTCTGCTGAAAAACGAATTGAAGCGGTGTTTGCAGATCAGCCATTACTTCATTGAATCTATTCCCTATCTTTTCCGCATTTGCATCCTGAATATTCAGCATGGCTGCAGAAGCCTCTTCGCCGCCATTTCCTTCAGCCAGCACTTTTACTGTCTGCACAATCTCTTCCGGTTCATCCGCTGTTATAGTTACCGTCGACATTCTGTAATAAACCGTTTCTCCAGACGCCATTCCGGTCATATACATTGACGCCTCACGTTCCTCTATCGTAGCTGAGCGATCGACCTCTACACTTTTTGACTCATCAACGGACATGCTAAAATGTGTAACTGCATCTTCTGCAACTGCTGCGCCATCATTTTCCATTTCGGCTCCAGCAATACTGTAACTGTCTTGACGATTTTCCGATCTATACTCAGCCGGCGCTTCGGCTGCCATTGCCATTTTCGCAGACTGAGGAGCAGCACTATCGGTAGTTTTTAAAGAATTCATCCCATATTTTACAAAATTGCCGGCAAGGAAGATCAGGAGAACACCGGCAGCTATGGATGCAACTGTTCTTGTTAAAATAAATCCTTTTTTCTTCCAAATACTTTTTGTGTCTCTTGCATGCCTATCAGCAACAGCCAGCAGTTTTTCATGCAGCTCAGCTTGAAAATCCGCAGGCAACTCCTGCTGAGGCACACTGGTGCAAAGTCCGATGATCCGGGTCATTTCTTCCAGTTCTCTGCGGCACCCGCTGCAATTTCCGATATGCTCTTCAAAGCAAAGCTTCTCTTTCTCATTTAATTCTTGATCGATGTATGCACAGATATTTTCTCTTGCATTCAAACAGCTTGTCATCTCCAACCCTCCTTTCATTTTATTTGACGTACTCTTCATCAATAAGTTCCCGCCTGGTTGACAAAATATTTTTCAAAGCCTGCCTCGCTCTGTTGATTCTTGATTTAACCGTACCGGAGGGACAATTAAGCACCGAGGAAATCTCATCGTAGCTCAGGCCCTGTATATCACGAAGCGTAATAACAAGACGTTGATCCTCCGGCAGACTGTTAATCGCACCGTTTACAAGTGTCCGTAATTCTTCAATCTCCGCAGCCGCATCCGGCTGTATGTCATCGCTCATGATCTGGCGCTTAATCTCGCCATCCTCCATTCGGATTTCCTCATCAAGAGAAATGACCTTTTTATTTTTCTTCTTTCTGATCTCATCAAGGCATACATTAGTAGTAATTCTATAAACCCATGTCGAAAAAGATGATTGCTCTTTAAAACTGGCAATCGATCTGAATATTCTGATAAGCGCTTCCTGTGCCATGTCGCCGGCATCTTCATAATTGCCGAGAATTCTGTAAGCCAGGTTAAATATTTTTTTCTGATAGCTCTCTATAAGTTCTTCAAAAGCGGCAATATCGCCGGCCTTTGCCTTCTCGAGCAGAAGCTGCTCATTCTGACCCATAAAAACAAAACTACCCCCTGCTGTTTATCTATTCGTGTAGGACAAGTATAAGATGATTATATCTTATTTATCACATTCATGAAACAACTGTTTAGAAATTTTCAGAAAGCATATGACCGAAAGAGGTACGCACCCACCCGGGTAGCTTATAGTCACTTTACCGCATCGAGCCAGCATAGGTCCCATAAAAATAATGGATGACCGCATTTCTGCAGCCAATTCTACCGGTATTTGGGTCTCTTTGATTGTAGAAGA
>JAEYON010000004.1 GCA_023411645.1 Bacillota bacterium
GATAATTGCAAAGTGCTGCTGCTCGGAACCATGCCGGGGGTTGAGTCGCTCAGAAGACAGCAGTACTACGGTTACCGGCATAATGCATTCTGGCGTATCATTTATGCGCTTTTTGGCCGAGAGCCTGAAGAAGAATATGAAAAGCGGAAGTCCTTTCTGCTGGAGCATGATATTGCAGTATGGGATGTATTGAAGGCATGTGAGCGGGAAGGCAGCAGTGACAGTGATATAAAGCACCCTTTGCCTAATGATTTTAAAAGCCTGTATCTGAGATATCCCAATATAAGCAGTGTGTGCTTCAACGGAGGCCCGGCAGGCAGATTTTACAGACGCTTTGTTAGAGATAGTGGAGAGGGAGGTACGAGCAAATCATTTTATAACCTTCCGTCTACAAGTCCCGCATATACGATTGCTTTTGAAAAAAAGCTGGAACAGTGGCAATTGCTTTTGCGGCTGCTTCGCGGACCGTTGCGTTTCTGACGCATTTTTAATGAACTTGTAACCAAATGATACTAAATTTCATGTTATAATATAGATAATGCTGTAATTTAGAAAGTATACACCGTCTTTTAAGAGGTATGTGTCAACATTCTACAAAGGAAAAGGGGGATTTATATGAAACGCCGATATAAAATCTTGACCGTCACAGTGCTTATCATACTGGCCATCTCACTTAGCCTGAATATCGTATCTGCAGTAACAAATAGCGCAGAGCCCGGTTCCGATCAGGATCCAATCGTCAGTAAAAGCTACGTTGATGCAGTAATAAATGAGCTGACATCAAAGATCAATCAGATGACCGCAAAGCTGACAAGTCAGGAGCAGACAATTAAGGCATTGCAAGCTGAGCTGAAGGAAGTAAAAGGAGGCATCTCAGGAGCAGGATCAACTGGATCCGGGAACTCTCAATCAGACGGCAGCTCAGGTACTTCGGCAGGGACGGCAACTCCGCCCGCGACACTTGGCACAGGAGTTATTAAAACAGCGGTTGTTAATTTGCGCGCACAACCGAATACTACATCAACCATTGTGGGTAAATTGCTGGTAAATAACACCGTAACACTGGTTTCCAAAACAGGTAACTGGTATCAAGTAAAGACCGCCGGCGGAAAGACAGGATATATTAGAGAAGATTTACTGACAGTAAAAAAATAAACCGATAAATGATTTTAAAAACATAGAAACAAAAAAGGTGGAGCCTACAGCTTCACCTTTTTGTTCAATATGAGCTGATCCTACCCTACACCCCTCTGATTATCTGTATTCCAAATCATCTCCGGAAACCAATTCAGAATTATTCTTTATGTAATCTAAAAGCTCATCGACCTGTGCGAAGGCAAGAGCAACATATGTGTCAGCAGCGCCGTAATAGATCGCGATCCTGCCGGTCTGTGCATCTGTGAGTGTTGCACAGGGGAATACTACATTGGGTACAAAGCCTGTCGTTTCATAGGGCATTTCCGGAGTTAGAAGGTGTTCAAAGGTTCTGTACAGCACCTTTGACGGATCGTTGATATCGAGGATTGCAGCGCCCATACTGTAAACGTAGCCACTGCAGGTAGTACAAACGCCATGATAAAATAACAGCCAGCCTTCATTAGTCTCAATCGGGATTGGGCCTGCTCCGATTTTCGTTCCCTGCCACCAGTTGTTACCACCTTTGGACATTACGCGCCTATGCCTGCCCCAGTACCTAAGGTCGGGGCTTTCACTGATAAATATGTCTCCGAAGGGCGTATGACCGTTATCGCTTGGTCGGCTGAGAAGCATGTACTTGCCGTTAACCTTTCTCGGAAAAAGGACGCCATTTCTGTTGAATGGAAGAAATGGGTTTTCAAGCCTGAGGAAGTTTTTAAAATCAGTTGTCATACCCATGCCTAGCGCAGCCCCGCCAAAATCGGTACACCAAATGATATAATAAACACCGTCGATTTCGACGATTCTTGGATCATATGCATAATTGGGATTAAAGGACTTACCATCCTCGTCTTTCCAGTCAATGACATAATCATCAAGATCCCAATGGATAGCATCTTTACTGCGCCCGACATGAAGATTGGCTTTCCCGTCAGTGCGATCTGCCCTGAAAATACCAGCGAATCCATCGCCGAAAGGAACCACTGCGCTGTTGTAAACACGCGGGCAATGAGGAGCGGGATTGCGGTCAATGATAGGGTTCTGATCAAACCGCCATATTACGCCATGATACCCCTCAGGCTTGTCCTGCCATGGAATATTCTTAAGTGGTCTGCCAATAATGCCCATAGATTTGACCTCCAATTTATTGTATTACATAAAACAATATGTAATGTTATTTTATCAGATAACCACAGCAGAGGCTATAATACTTTATGAGTCATTGAAATTTGCTTGTAAAAAAATCCAAAAAATTGTTAAGGAAAATTGACAAAGGGTGGAAAATTCATAGATAATGCAGTATAATTAAACTGCAGGTCTGTTCATTAATACGGATCTGCAGTTTTTGGTGCCGGGGGGAAGCTTTGAGAGGAATCAGTGAGACTAAATTTATATCAAGAGTTAAAAAGAAGAGCAATAAGAAAAGGGTTGTTGCCATTGTATTACTTTTGCTGCTTCTTCAATTTATTGTGATCGAAGGTCTGATCATTCTCAACGGACGTTCCGACGCAGAAGCTGAAACAGACTGTCTGATTATCCTCGGCGCAGGCATTAATGGCCGGACGATTTCTCCGTCTCTGCAGGCCAGGCTTGACGCGGGACTGAGTTATCTGCAAAAACACACTGATGTAACGGTAGTCGTTTCAGGAGGGCAGGGGAGGGGTGAGGACATCACCGAAGCTGAGGTTATGCGTGAATTTCTGATCTCCAATGGAGTTGATGAGGGCAGGATTCTATCCGAACCCAATGCAACGAGTACAATGGAAAACTTTAAATTCAGCAAGGCGCTGATAGAACAAAATCAAGGCAAATCAATATCTGAGGTGACATTCGTAACTAACAGCTTCCATGTGCTTCGGGCAAAAATGCTGGCAGACCGCAACGGGCTCAATGCAGCTGCAATTGTCGGCGATACATGGCAGGATAATCCGCTGCTTTATCTGAGAGAATACTTCGCAATAATCAAATCTTTTTTCATTGACCGTTAATAGAAAAATGAGCTGCGAATTAACAAATTGTTCAAAAAAAATCTGAAAATCCTTAACAAAAACAGGGTAATATTAAGCTGTGCAAAAAAATTATGCGATTAGCTCTATGCAGAAGGAGCATTATTCATATTTTACATAATTTTGAGTATTTTAGAATGGAGGTATTTGACATGAATGGTTACAACAATTATTATGACAATTTTGGCTACAAGCCGCAAAAGAGAAAAAGCAGAGCGTTATCTTACATAGCGCTTGTTCTTGTCACTTCCATTGTGAGCAGCCTGACAGTCGGAGGCATTTTGTACAATAAATTTTCAGGCGAACTGAAGGCAATTGAACAGGTCTCCGCAGAGAACACAGCTATTGTTGAACAGGCTGTTTCAGCGGCTGTTGCAGATCAACTGCAGCTAAGTGGATCAAAGGAGGATGTGGGGAGTGTTTTGACCGATAAGCAAGGAACAGCTTCGGATTCGGTCATGGGATCAGGCGTGGATAGCCTGATAAACACAGCTTTGCCGAAGGGATCAGATGTAACAGCCATCGCAAAGAAGGCGGGGCCTTCCATTGTGGGGATACGTATGACAGTAGCCAGCTCGAGGCGGAGCTCTTATGGTTTTTCAAACAGTAGGGTGGGAGAAGGATCAGGTATCATTATCAGCAAGGACGGCTATATAATGACAAATTACCATGTGGTCTCAAGTGCCGACCCGAAGAGTGGTGAAAGCGGCAATACTGTACTTGAGGTGTTCCTGCCGGATGGAAGAGAGGCAAAGGCGACATTCAAGGGCGGAGATGAAAAAACGGATCTGGCAGTCATTAAGATCGAGCTGAAAAACCTTCCGGTCGCTGATCTGGGAGATTCCTCAGAATTGGAGGTCGGCGAGCTGGCAGTAGCAATAGGAAATCCATTAGGAATGGAGTTTGCTGGCTCAGTTACGGTCGGTGTCATCAGTGCACTAAACAGAACGGTCGCAATGGGAGACAAAACACAGAATCTGATACAGACGGACGCTGCAATCAATGAGGGAAACAGCGGAGGAGCGTTGCTGAATTCCAGCGGAGAGGTCATCGGGATTAATTCGGCTAAGATATCGGCATCAGGAGTTGAAGGCCTTGGCTTTGCCATTCCAATCAATGATGCAAGACCGATAGTGTATCAATTGATCGACTTCGGATATGTCAAAGGCAGACCGTTCATTGGTATCTCGGGAAGAGAAATAACCAGCGTTTACGCCAGCTATTATAACCTGCCCGAAGGGATTCTGATCACAGATGTTACTGCAAACAGCGGTGCGCAAAAGGCCGGTATAAAAATAGGAGATGTACTTGTCAGCCTGGATGGAAAGGAAATAAAGAGCATGGCAGATCTGGATGCAGTGAAGGAAGCCCACAAACCCGGAAATACTGTAACTGCGATTGTCTACAGAGACGGAACCAGAGTGGTACTTAAGCTGACTTTTGGAGAGGAAACCTGAAAGACAGCATGAGGCTTAAAAAGGTCTTATGCTTTACTATAAAAGGCTGAAGTGTGTGATCACCTTCAGCCTTTATTGATATTAAATTGCCTGCCGGCTCCTATTTAAAAGACTGCCGCAGCAAATCAGCTTCTTCGTTTATTCCGTCTCCTGATAATAAGGCGATTTCTGCTCCAAGCTGCCTGAAATCGCGAACGATATCCTCATAACCGCGTTCGATATGTTCTACGCCTGTTATCCTGGTGGTGCCTTCCGCCATTAACCCGGCTAGCACAAGCGCTGTTCCAGCCCTAATGTCACCGGCGTGTACCCACGCCCCAGTTAGTCTTCTGTGGCTGTTGATACGGGCGATACCATTCCTGACTGTAATGTCGGCGCCCATTCTGTTGAGTTGGTCACAGTGGTTAAAACGTTTTGGATAGATTCGGTCAGAAACTATGCTTCTGCCAAGAGCTTTCAGAAGCAGGACCGTAACGGGCTGCTGAAAGTCGCTTTCGAACATGGGATATTTTCCGGTACGTATTCTTGTTGCTTTGATTCTGCCCTCACCATGAACTGTGATACTAGTGTCTGACTGTTCGAAGGAAAGGCCTGTTTCAGTGAGCTTGGCCATACAGGGCTCAAGATGCTCAGGTATGACATCCTCCACCGTCAGCGTACCACCTGTGATGCCGGCTCCGATCAGATAAGCGCCTGCAATCAGACGATCGGGAGAGGCACTGTGTGTGCAGCCTCCAAGTGAGGTGACGCCATGTATCCGGATTGTATCCGTGCCTGCGCCAAAAACACGCGCTCCCATTTTATTGAGCATAACGGCGGTATCCACAACTTCCGGATCTTTTGCCGCATTGTAAAGCGTTGTTTTGCCGTTTGCAAGTACAGCGGCGAGCATCAAATTGATTGTAGCGCCGCCTGTCACTACGTCGAAAAAGATCTCGGCTCCGGACAGAGTGTCTGCTTCCAGCGTATAATAGGTATCATAAAGAGAGACTTTTGCGCCTAACGCTTTCAGCCCCTTAATATGCTGATCGATAGGACGCGAAACAAAGTTGTCTCCTCCCGGGTAACCGATCGAGACCTTATGGTGCTTGGCAAGCAAGGCGCCTATAAAATAATAGGCGGCACGGAAGGAGGAAGAAAGCTGCAGGTCTATATCGGCAGTGCATATATTTCGCGGATCGATTATGTACGTGTTATTTTCTTTCTTTATATCGGCGCCAATACTTTTTAATATTTGAAATACTACTTTTATGTCTGTTATTTCAGGTATATTTGATATATTTACCGGCTCATCTGCCAGGCAACAGGCCGCTAGCAACGCAAGGGAGCTGTTTTTGGAACCTGGGGCTTTGATCTTTCCATTCAGTGGTTTGGAGCAGTTTACTTCAAGCCATCTCATTTGTCTTCCCGCTTTCTTGTGTCATATTGATGTAACAATTCTATTATACCCGTTAATGCCAAAAATGTTAATCGAAATTTTAACATAATGCCGAAAATAATAGCAAAAACTGCTTGTAATTCATACCAATTATGTCATTCTTTCAAGGGACGCCTGAAAAGCATGGTGAAGTAGCTTGTGGTATAATCGGCGCCGCCGCCTGTGATTTCATATGAATTACTGTGACCGGTCACCAAGGGACCCTCTGCGCCGATATCACCCATAGCAGAGAGAAGGGCAAGAATGGAAGGAGGTGAATCGATATTATCGTTACCCATTCGGATAATTGCTTCAGTATTACGTGATTCAATTGCTTTGAGCGTGATTTCATCCATCCTGTCGGCTGTGTATGCGTCAAGGTAATGCGAAAAATCAATTGAAGCGATGACCATAATCCTCGGGTTTTCCTGTACCGCGGTTGCAAGGTACGCTCCGAGCTTCTTTGAATCTGATGCGGAATAATTTCCGTGAAGCAGAATGGGAACTATCTTTGTATCGGGCATGTAGTATTTGATGTAGGGTACCAATCCTGAGATTGAATGCTCCAGCTCCATCAATGAATCGTTTTCAGACGAACCCAGTTCGTCAATCAAGCCGGTAACAAGCTCCCGATCGGCTTCCAGCATACCGAAGGCCGTTTTCCAATCCAGAAGGGAGGTGTGCAGACCATTTAGTCCAATTCGTCTGTGGTTGGGTGCAATTACGACAATTGTTTCGGGATGCTCCATAGAGAGTGTTTGAAAAAAATCGGCAATCATATTAGCAGCCAGTAAATGATGCGGAACGACGCCTCCTGCAATGGGGCCTTCAGTTAAAGCATCAATGCTGTCACCGGATTCTTGAGCTTTAATGTTTGCTGCTGCTGCCGTAACCGATTTAAAGAAATCTTTTTCAGTATAATGGATACAGTTAAGCGATGAAACGGGACTGGTAACTTTTTCGGAAGAAAAGCCTTCGGATTGACTGCCAGAATCCGGCTTAACGGAAGAACCCGGCTGATCTGAAACAAGCGGCTTTTCACCCGTAGATGCCTGTATCTGATCAGCCTGTCCTGTTAAGTCAAGTCTGAGTATCAGAACCAAGAAAAGACAAAGCATGGCTGCAATGATTATTATTCTGTGCAAACCGTGCTTTGTCATGTTAAAACCTCCCTAATCTTAATGGTTACCTGATGGTGACCTGATCTTTTTTGGTAAAACCGGATATTGCATTGTCTGTGTGGCGAATGGCTGCATTATCTGCGGTAAACGACCCTTCGGTGACAGCCATCGCTTCATAAACGATAGTCTTTACAGGTTTACCCTTTACATAATAGTATCCAAACACTACCTTCTGACCGGTCACTTCGTCCGGCCAGGAAATGTTATCATTGTGGAAATCGGAATGAATAAACCTGAAGCCGGCAGGTAATATATCTGTGATCTGGTAATAACCGTCCGGTGCTGTAGCACCAAATACAGGTGTGATCGTTACTCTTACCTTATCAGAGCGGTTGAAGTCGGTTGTAGTTTTATTGCCGAGTGCGTAGGAGCGTAAAATGGACACCTGACTGCCGTCTGTATTGCGGATCTGACTGACAGGAGCCACATAGGAGGCTGCAACCTGCACTTTTCCCTGTATATTGCTGAATTTGAGGGAGGCAAGCAGCTCCGGCGTCAGATCAAGTCTGAAGGTCCCGCCCTTCTGTAATTCCACCTGCTTTTTCACTCCATTCAGCTCATAGCTGAAGCTGTTGTTCAGACTGGCCTGCTTGATGTAATTCGATACAAAGATCATGCTTTCCAGGTTGACCAGAAGCTCAGAGGTGGAATTCGATTTGATATATTTGAAGAGCTTAAGCTTTTCCGGTTGATTCGTCTTAAGTGCGATCAGTGAGCAAAGAGCGGTGGCGTCAATGCTCTCATCTCTTGTACCGGTCTCAAGCCAGGCAAGGGTATCGGTGATTGTTCCTGATTTTTTCAAAGCTTCGCTATATATGTCCTTTGCGCCTTGAAAATCGCCTATTTCGGCCAGCGCTACGCCAAGTACCAGCCTGAGCTCAGGAGCCAGTTCCTGTGATGCAAGAGCGGCACGGATATCAAGCAATACCGGTTCGTTCAAAGCTGCAAGCCCCCAATAGCTATAGGCAGCATCCTCAGGCATGGTGTCTTCATTTTCAAGAATGCTTCTGAAGTATGCCGCAAGAGAGTCTGTGTCAATACCTTCTGCAGCAAGAGCCGCCATTTTTGCGGATAGCACGGGGTTGCTGCTGTCATAAGTAAGCAACGCGAGTCCGCCGTCGTCGGTTTGATATTGGCGCAGATCAAATTCTTCATCCATATACGGCTCTTCATTGAAATAGTTGAGCAAAAGCTTTCCTGCCAACTGACGGGCCAGTTTCTGATCCAGCCTCTGACCCCAGCTCCAGTACAGCGAATGCAGCTCATTGTATAGCGCTGCCGAGTCTTCGCCGTAAAACACCAGTGAAGTCAGGCCTTTAGACAAATTTTCTATGGTTGTGCCTTCGGTAAGGCTTATATAATCTATCACAGAGGTCTCTAACAGACTGTCCGAAACCCTAAAGGGACGTTCCATGGCATCCTTCATATTACCGCTGGAGGCTTCCACCTTTAAGGTGTAGCTGCCTGCGGAAAGGGATCCCACGGGCAGTTGAACAGGTGTGTGTGCTAAACCTGATGCTGTAAATGATTTGGATGCTCCTCCGGTTTGCGTAACGGTGATTTTATAGTCAACGGAAGCGTTTTCCGCGAGCTCTGTTCCGTAGGCTCTCATCAATATAGATGGATTATCTCCCGTTATAAAGTTCTTATTGAATATTGTATCGACAAAGAACGGCAGCTTCGAGGAAATGTTCAGCTTTCCGCTCCCGGCAAACAGATCTTCTGTTACAGCCTGATAAGTAATCCTCCATGAAGTCAGGTTGTCGGGCAGCTTGAAGCTCGCTTCCGCTTTTCCGTCACTTCCGGCGGTAACAGTAGTGAATAGTGCGCTATCTTTGAAGTTCGCTCTGACATAGGCATCGCCGCCTTCTCCCATCTCCGCCATCGGCGGACCCATTGTAGAGAGAGGTGAAGAATAGGAGAAATACTCCGTCAGGATGCCTGATGAGATACCGGCTCCGTAAATAGATGACAACAGATCGACTGACTGATTGTACATGGCAAAGTAAGCCTCATCCACAACACTGATGTTCATTTGTGCAGCATGTGGCTTTCCTTCGGCGTCTTTTATCTCAAATGCAAGGTTGACAGTCTCACCGGGCTTATAGAACTCTTTATCCTGCTTTATACTGACCTCGAGATTTTTCTCTGTTTGATCATACCTATATTCCAGGATACCGGCATCGTACATGTTTGCTCCGTCAAAGAACACGGCCTTGATATATATATTTGGGATGAAGTTCTCCTCAAAGTTGAAATTATACACAGAATCCGGGGACAGCTTGTAGTCCATTACTCCGTTTTGCAGACGCAAGAACAGGAATCTGCCGTTTCCGCTGTTGACGATGGACTCTCCCTTGTATTTAACTTCAACAGATACGGGTGCGCCGAGCTTGCGAGTACGATCAGGATCCTTTGAGGTCAGTGAGTAAAGGCTGGTGTCATAGGGGTCATAATAATCCCAGTTATAGATGTATTCCGTCTCGTCAATAGCACGGCCCTGGGAGTCTTCACCGGTGATGCGTACAAAGTAGTTTTTGTTCTTTTCGGTGGTGAACTCGAGCTCATATTTGCCGTTCACAGTATTGAAGGCGTACTGGTTAATCAGATTATTCACTTCGTTATATTCATAGGTGTTCCTTCTTACCTTGTTAATATAGTCGTAATATTCTCCTGTGATGATCTGTTCGTAATATCTTTCATAAAGCTCAACCCGTACAGGCATATCAACGGAGGCGCCTTTGTATGCTTCCTCCATATAATAGTAGCTTGGGGAATTGCTATCGAGCTTAGATAAATCAATTCTGTTAGTTTCAAAGCTCAATGTTGCTTTGTTTCCTTCGATTTCCGAATCCATGGAAATCATCGTATCCTTAGGGAAAACTGTAACATAGTCGGTTGCCCGGATCTCTTGCTCCTCCGCTTCACGGTTGTTGATGTTCAGATAGAGAGAAACCGGTCTCCAGCCTGGGCTTATGTTTGAGGAGGGCTGTACAGATAATCTGGAGGCGCCTGTATTATCGCTGATCAGCACTCCGTTTTTATTGTCGCTTGCTCCTATGGAATAAAAGTAATCAAGTTCGACACCTGATACCGGGGTGCCCTCAAAGAAGGAGGTTAAGAAGTTGAAATTGACTTTATCCCATGCGTACATATAATTTTTGTCTTTTGTGACCTCAATCTTATATACAGGTTTTGTGTATTCTATTATCTGCAGGTAGCGGGTTTGCATTATCTGGTCGCCTATGCGCAGCCGCACCTCATATGAGCCCGGGTTATAGTTGGATATTGCCAGTGTGCCGGTATAGGTGCCATTGGGTAAAATCTCAATATTCTGTGATGTCAGTACCGAGGGCTCCGAATCACCGGACGAATAATAGTTGTACCTTATCAATTCCAATACGGCATCCTTCTCGACGTCTTTTCCGTCACGTGGTTTGAAAATGCCCCAGATGTTGACTTTATCAGTTGGAAGGAATACATCCTTATCCAGATAGATATAGGACCAGTAATGATCTGCAATATCCGTACCGTCGTAATAACTGTAGTACGGCTGGTATGAATAATTCGCAAGCTCTGCAATATATACCGGACCCGATGTCGGAGTGATAAGGAAGAATGTAGAGGAGTCCCTGGAGTTGGGTACATCAAGAACGGCCAATCCATTCCGGTCCGATTTAACCGATTTTCCGCCGTCAAGCTTGAACTCTGCGCCGGACAACGGTTCACCGGTGGCGGAATCATTCAGCCAGGCCATTGTTTCAGAGGTTGTCTTCATGATATATACCGACGCGGGATGAACCTGAACCTGGGTATAGTACTTTACTCCGTCAACCTGCGCTACTATCAGGTAATAGCCATTGGGAAGAGCAGACGGGAGTACAAGGAAATTGCTGTGCCAGTAGCTTTGTACAAACTTGGCCACTCTACCGGTGAGCGTTGCTGTTTTTTGAAGCTTTGTCTCATCGTATCTGACTTTTGTTCTATCGCGCAGATACCACGTGGACGAAAGCATGGAGGTATCTTTCAGATCCTTCAGGAAGCTGTTCGCGTCCGGGTAGCTGTATATCTCTAGAGGAACCTCGGCATCCGTCATTTCGTCCTGCGCATAAATCTCAAAGGCCGGAGCGGTCTGAGGATTAAAGCTGTAAAAGTTATTTGAGAATTCAAAATAAATGCGGTTGGTTTGGGTTTCCGGCAAGACGGTCTGGAAGCTGAAGGAATAGTCTTCTTTAAGGGGATCCTCACTGTCTTTGACGGCAATGCCCTTTTTAATAGTGACTGTATAGATTGTGCTTTCCTCCAGACCTTCCGGTACAAAGACAACAGTTTTACCGTGCCACTCAAAACGGCCTTTCACAGCGGGAGATATTTCAAAATAGTTTTCAACGTCCTGAACATTTTCATGGCTGAAGGTGATTTCAATACCGGATGCCAACGGCACATTCACGCCTTGATTGCGGGGCAGGGTGCGTACGACATTGAATGCTTTTTTCGTCTGGAACGCCCAGGAATGCTTTTCGCCCGTGTTGTTATCGCTTAAAATAAAGTTATAAACGCTGTCGCTTTGCAGCGGCTTTTCAAACTCCATGCTGTATTCCTTCGCAGAAACCTTTGTCAGCTTGAATTTCTGTTTTGGCTTGATACTCAGAGATTCCTCAAGCTGCTTTTCGTTCGGCGTTTTGCTGAATACAAGCTTGAATGCCGAAGTCAGGCTCACACCCAGACTGTCAGCGTCGACCGCTGATATCTTCACATCTGTATCCAGAAAGCTCACAGTTCCCTCTTGCGTGGTGACTGGATCCGTATTGGCAGATGTTGGCTCTGTGTCTTTATCACTGTCTCCGAAAACGCCCAGCAGTGCGGCGGCGCCAAAACCGACAGCCAGTACGAGAACAGATATTATTGTGATTAAAACGGGTTTTTTTCTTAAAAATCCTAACAATTTATTTCTCATATCAAACCTCACATCCTTAACAGGAATCTAAAAATTACAATACCAGTATATTACCTATTGAGACGGAAACCAAACAGAATTTGTTGCATGAATAAAGCTGTAATTCATAAAAAAATCATACTAATGATGTTATTGTTGACGGTTGATGCCTTGAATGTTAATATTATGTAAATGTTTACTAAAAGGTAGAAAGGAACGTATGGGGAAGTTTGCTGAGGTAATGAAGATCGCATTCAAACAGCTGTTTCATTATAAATGGACATTTGCCATGTCGATAATCACGCAGCCTTTCCTTCTGATCCTGAATCTCATATTATTCAAGAGTATATACGCATTTAACGGAGCCAGTGAAATAAAGGGCTATAGCCTGGAGCAAATGGTATGGTATTTCCAGTCGTATATGGTCGTTATGGCCTTTGTCTGGAACAGTTTAGCCAATAGTATCTCACGTGACATCATTACAGGGGATCTTGCAATACATCTGCTCAGACCATATCCGTTCTTTCGGTTCAGCTTGGCTGCTTCCACTGCATCAAGGATGGTTGCCCAGATCATGGACTTTTTGCCGGGAATGGTCATTTACAGTCTTATCCTGTTTCCAAGCTTTCTTACACCAACAAGGGAACTATAGTATATGATGATTCCATTGATAAGCTTCATACATTTTTTGCAGATAAGAAGGTTATTGAACTAAAGTTTTCAAAGGAAGTTACTCCAGACGATATACAGGGACTTGAAGCCACCCTGTTCGACCCGTTTACCGCCACGGTTGTGATTGATGCGGCAAAAAGCAATGTCAAGGATGAGATTTCCAAACTGCTTGGTATTCTGCCTGTTCAGGACATTAATATCAACAGCATCAGCATCGAGGAGGTCATCAGGCAAATCTATGAAACATAGAAAACCAATAATTTATGACAGAGACGAAGTCTAATAAATCTGTGTTATAATTTCAAATAGCTTTTCGTTCTCCATGAATTTTCCTTTCAAAAACAGTTCAACATAAAATATATGTTAAAATAATATATATTGCTGTATTGTGGAGAGGATAATATGGGAGTTGCTGTACATCCGCCAAAGAGTGTTTCTGCCATTTTAAGCAAATTGAAGGAGCACGGCTATGAAGCCTATGCTGTGGGCGGCTGTGTGCGTGATTCTGTTATGGGCGTGGCGCCGAAGGACTGGGATATTGCCTCCAATGCGCTGCCGTCTGTCATAAAGGAACTGTTTCCTAGAACCGCCGATACTGGACTAAGACATGGAACGGTAACTGTGCTGCTGGAGGAGGAGGCTTTTGAAGTCACTACCTTTCGAATCGACGGAGAATACGGCGACAGCAGGCATCCGGAGCAGGTCGAATTCACCGGCTTGATTGAGGAGGACCTTCGCCGGAGGGACTTTACAATCAATGCAATGGCCTGGAATGAGGAGAGAGGACTTATCGACCCCTTTGGCGGAATGAAGGATATCGCAGCCGGCTGCATCAGGTGCGTAGGAGATCCGACTGAGAGATTCCGCGAGGACGCACTTAGGATGCTGAGGGCAGTCAGGTTTGCAGCCAGACTTGGCTTTCAGATTGATCAAACTGCAATAAGAGGAATAGCAAAAGATAGTGACCTGATCTTTAATATCAGCGGCGAGAGGATACGTGAGGAACTGACGGGGATACTGACAGCGGAACACCCGATGAAATTTCTTCTTCTGAGGGATACCGGTCTGCTCAGCAAGATCCTGCCTGAGGTAGAAGCCTGCTTCAACACGTTGCAGAATAACCCCCATCATATATATAATGTCGGCGAGCACAGTATACGTGCGGTTGCCGCCATTGAAAACGACAGGAGCCTGAGGTGGGCAATGCTTCTGCATGATACCGGAAAGGCTGTGACTCGAACCACCGACGAAAAAGGGGTGGATCATTTTTACGGTCATGCGGCAAGAAGCGTGGAAATAGCAGAGAATATCCTCCGCAGGCTGAGATTTGACGGCAGGAGTCTGGACAGGATTCTGCGGCTAATCCGGTATCATGATCGGGAAATTGTTCCACAGCCGACTGCTGTCGCAAGGGCGGTCAATCAGATCGGAGAGGGTATTTTTCCTGACCTTCTGAAGGTGAAGCGAGCTGATAGTTCTGCTCAGAACCCGGCAGATCTGAAAAAACGAATTGTAGAAGTAGACCGGATCGAAGAGATTTATATTGGGTTGCTGGAGCGGGAGCATTGCCTGAAGCTGAAGGATCTGGCTGTCAACGGGGAGGATCTGATCAGAATAGGTTTTAAAAGAGGCCCGGAAATAGGTAAAGTCCTTAAGGCTCTGTTTGACAGGGTGCTAGCCGATCCGGAGCTGAACGACAGGGAAATACTCAAGGGTATGGCAATAAAAATGCTGGAACACGGAGCTGAATAATACGGGAGTTATTACCTGAATTTATGACCAGGGAATATGACTGGTTGACAATATTAAATCAAATGGTAAAATCAATGAAAGATACAGTATGTTTGAAATAGTGTAAAGCAGCATATGAATGTAGCAAAAAGCA
>JAEYON010000036.1 GCA_023411645.1 Bacillota bacterium
ACAAATATGGCGGATGTACTACAAACAGCTTTTGTATTGAGAAATGGTGCAGATTATGATTAAATTTGTAATTAATAAGGAGCTATAAATATGCTTAGGATTGTAAAGGTTGAAAATGGATTAGTTCAGGGCTTGCCTGCAGCAGATCCTCGTATTACAAGCTTTAGGGGCATTCCTTTTGCTGAGCCGCCAATAGGCGATAACCGTTGGCGTGCTCCACAGCCCGCAAAGAATTGGGATGGCACTTTTCTGGCATTTGATTTTGCTCCTATTTCAATGCAGGCACAAACAGCTTTAGATAAAAGTAATATCTATGCAAGGGAATGGGCCGTAGACCCTGACATTCCCATGGACGAGGACTGCCTTTACCTCAACGTCTGGACACCGGCGAGCAGCACTGAAGAAAAACTACCTGTCTTTGTATGGTATTTTGGCGGCGGACTTCAGGTGGGGCATACCGCGGAAATGGAGTTTGACGGTGAGCGTATTGCCCGCAGGGGTATTGTTGTAGTTACGGTAAATTACCGACTGAATGTTTTTGGATTTTTATGTCATCCTGAGATAACGGCGGAAGCGCCTCATGCTCCGGCAAACTTTGGACACCTCGACCAACAGTTCGGTACGAAGTGGGTCAAACGAAATATCGCGGCGTTTGGAGGCGACCCGGATAACATTACGATAGGCGGACAATCTGCCGGCGGCGGAAGTGTATTGAGCCAGCTTACTTCACCTCAAAACGATGGTCTTTTTCAAAAGGCGATTATTCAAAGCGGAATCATTACAAAACTTTATCCGGGTAACCGTGTGCCAGGAATCAAATATTCTTTTTCTGAAGCCGAGCAATGCGGCGTGAAATTTTTTGATTTTTTAGGTGTTTCATCACTGGCAGAAGCCCGTAAGCTCGATGCAAAATATATCCTTGATAAATCATTGGAATACCCAGATCCCTTGAGTATCTGGGGTACTGTCGCAGATAATCAATTTTGTGTTGGTAATGCATATAAGCAGTTTATTGAAAATAAACGCTGGATGGTGCCAGTGCTGCTCGGGCACACATCATCCGAGTTTTTTGCTGTTCCCAATGTCTCGACTCTTGATGAATTTAGAAATTTGGCGGTTGAGATGTTCGGTGAGGATGCACAGGAATATCTTGATCTATGCGGGTTTCAGTCCGGAAATTTGGATGAGGTAATAAAGAGGGCCTCGATAAATAGTATAGAGTATTCTATTCGTGTTGCCACACAGGCTAATAGCGACACCGGTGCAAATACACCGCTGTATTATTATAATTTTGATGCTGAAATTCCCGGATGGGATAACCCCGGAACATTCCACTCTGTCGATCTCTGGTTCTTTTTTGAGACCCTTGCTAAATGCTGGAGACCGTTTGTAGGAAAGCATTATGATCTTGCGCGACAGATGTGCAACTACTGGGCAAACTTCATTCGTTCCGGCGATCCGAACGGGAAGGATTCTACCGGGGAGAGAATGCCGCAATGGGAGCCTTACACCTCCGATGCTCCATACGGAATGGTGTTCTCAGATAAAGCTGAGTTTGTCAGGAAGCAACCGGATGAGCTTATGCAATTCCTTGTTAAGCAATATTTTAAAAGGTTATAGGAGAGAAATATGTCAATTATACATGTTGAATTTCTTTCGTCAATCCTGAGGCGACAGGTATCATTTAAGGCAATCATCCCCCTTGAAAAGCCGGGGCAAGATATACCAAAAAAACGGGAGATGAGAACGCTATATCTACTCCATGGATATATGGGACATTGTGCCGACTGGCTGTCCGGGTCTTTGATTCATGAACTGGCAGGGCAACATGATATTGCGGTCATTATGCCATCGGGTGAAAACAGCTTTTATGTGGATAATGCTGATAACGAGTCTTATTTTGGGGAGTTCATCGGAAAGGAAATCATCGGGTTTACCAGAGCTTTGTTCCCTTTGTCTCAAAAGCGCGAGGATACCGTGATAGGGGGATTATCCATGGGAGGGTTCGGGGCGATACGGAATGGGTTGAAATATTGTGATGTATTTGGAGCGGTTATAGCCCTTTCCTCTGCGCTCATTACGGACGGGATAGCCGATCCGTCAGTCGATTTCTCAAAGACAGTGGAAAGCAGAAAGTATTATGAAAAAACGTTTGGGAAGCTTGATGAACTGTTAGGAAGCGAGAATGATCCAAAAGCGTTGGCAAAAAGAGTTATGGAAGAGAAGAAGCCTTTCCCTGATATTTACATGGCTTGTGGGACTGAAGACTTTTTACTGAACGAAAACCGTGATTTTAGGGAATACCTTCAAAAGCTCGGCGTGAAGTTTACATACATTGAAACAATGGGAGCCCATGACTGGAAATTCTGGAATCCTCAAATCGAATGTGCTTTGGAATGGCTTGATAGGTAATCCATTTAAGCATTCATTCTGAATTCAGTGGGAGTACACTGGTCTGCAAAGATACTGGGGAGTTAAGTTAACGTATTCACTGATATTGCTCAAACTGATTTTTTTGTAATAGTTTGGCTAATATTACCCAGAATGTTCTTCAGCAGCATATATCTATTTCGCATACAACAGCATCACAATCACAATTTCAAGAGCGATCAGAAAGGATACCGTGATGAGAAAGTCTTCGTTGTTTGCTCATATTACTCCGATTTCTGAAAATATTACCAAAGTTGTATATAACTACAGCATGGATGATGCGGATAACAGTATGCTTATTGCGGATGATTTTAAGCCTCAGAGCAGTGTTAAATCTGACCAATACCTGTGTGAATCCAATTCCATTTGCTTTAAAAACAAGCAGGGAGAAGCTATATTAAAAGAAACTGGACATGACTTAGCGGAAAAGAAGATCTATCAGTATTCTATTGACGGGAATCCAGTGGTCAAATATAAGCAGACGGCGAACGGCCAGGTGGCCTATATAGAAAATGCAAAACAGGAAGCTGCCGGTACGTCATATGAAGGAAAACTTGTTTTTTCCATAACCGAAGACGAGGGTATTTATGGGCTGGGCCAACATGAAGATGGGACATACAATTACAATGGCAAGAAGGAATATCTGTTTCAGACAAACATGAAAATATCTGTTCCCTTTTTATTGTCGTCCAAAAATTACGGCATCTTGATTGATACGGAAAGTGCTGTCATATTCGACTGTAAGCAGGGAGAGATCGTATTTACAATTGATACGACAAATGAGCTTTCTTATTATGTAATTACAGCGGAAAGCTTTGAAGAAATAATCAGTGAATTAAGAAGCCTGACAGGAAGAACGCCTATGCTGCCAAGATGGGCCTTTGGCTATATACAATCCAAGGAAAGGTATAAATCTTCGGAGGATCTGATCAGCACTGTATCGAAGTTTCGAAAATCCGGCATTCCGATCGATTGTATTGTTCAGGATTGGTTAAGCTGGGATGATGGATTATGGGGAGAAAAACGGGCTGATAAAAAGAGATACCCTGATTTAAAGGGGTTTGTGGACAGGCTGCATGAAGAGAATGTCAGGCTTATGGTTTCAATTTGGCCTAACATGGCGGAGGGTGGAAGCAACCACAAAGAAATGAATGAAAAGGGGTTGCTGTTGCCGAATTCAACCACTTATAATGCATATGATGAGAACGCAAGAGAAGTGTACTGGAAACAATGCCAGGAGGAATGGTTTGCGGCAGGTGTTGATGCATGGTGGTGTGATAATTCTGAGCCATTTTCAGATGCCGACTGGAACGGGGAGAAAAAAAGACCCGATGAGCTGCGCTACCAGTTGATCATTGATGAATCAAAGAAACATATGGATTGGACACGCTTAAATTCATACGGCCTTTACCATGCGAAGGGCATATATGAGAATTGGCGTAAAACCAATAAGGATAAGCGTGTAACCAATCTTACACGTTCGTCCTACATTTCAGGGCAAAGATATGGAACGATTCTCTGGTCCGGAGATATCAGCGCTAAATGGTCGACCTTGAGGAAGCAGATTACTGAAGGGATAAAGGTATCAATGAGCGGTATACCTTACTGGACATTGGATATTGGCGCATTTTTTACAGTAAAGGATAAATATGAAAACAGAGGCTGTAATTCCAGTAAAACTACCAATAAACTATGGTTCTGGGATGGCGATTACAATGATGGTGTAAATGATCTCGGATACAGGGAGCTTTATGTCAGATGGCTTCAATTCGGTACATTTTTACCAATGTTCCGTTCCCATGGCACGGATACACCACGCGAACCCTGGAATTTTGGCAGCCCCGGAAGCATATTTTATGATTCAATACTTAAGTTCATCAAATTACGGTACCGTCTTCTTCCTTACATCTATTCGACAGCGGCAGAGGTATATCAAAACCATTCAACCATACTGCGCAGTTTATTGTTTGATTTTGCCGGGGATGAGAATGTGAAGGTGCTAAGCGACAGCTATATGTTCGGAAAGGCATTTCTTGTATGCCCGGTGACAGAGCCTATGTATTATGATGCAGACAGTGAGATGATTAACAATGCCGAGAAGACAAAGCAGGTGTATTTGCCAAAAGGCCCCGGTTGGTATGATTTCTGGACAAATACATTCTATGAAGGCGGGCAGACAATAATCTGCAAAGCAACTCTCGATATCATGCCGCTTTTTGTGAAGGCGGGCTCTATTATACCGGTATCTGAGCCTATTATGTATGCGGATGAAAAAAAGGGGGAAATATCGGAAATCATCGTATATGGCGGAGGGGACGGGGATTTTACCCTATATAATGATGAGGGGGATAATTACTCTTATGAAGATGGCAACTTTTCGACGATCCCTCTGAGGTACAGTAATTGTTCAAAAACACTGGTGTTTGGAGAGCCGCACGGCAAATACAAGCACCAGGAGCAATTTAAAATTACATTGATTGAAAGCGAAAGAATATTTAATACTATTGAGTTCTTATATAAGGGGAACGAAGAATCAGTTGACCTTAAACATGCTGAGTAAGTTGATGAAGCAGATGCCATGTAATGAGTCGTCGTTAAAAAATAAAATTTAGAGGTGAGGTACATGAAAATAAGACAGGTATGCTCTCTTGCAAAACTACACACAAGTCCCAGGCATGTTATTCTGGCAAATTCCCCGGAGCTAAAATTCGTAAATGCGTTGTGCAGCAGCTTAACAGATGAAGCTGTAAGCTATTTCCGCGATAAAAAGCTGTTCGGAAATGTCCCATCTGCAATCGATATGCCATATGGACGATTTGAAGGACTTTCTCAAATACGCAAATTTGCGGAGGAATGGCTGAGCACCTTTAATGCACAAAGCGCCACCGTTCAGCCTGTGGTTCAGACAAGGGCTAACGGCCGCTCAGTTACAGAGGCTGTAATTAATTTTGTTGTGGATGGTGAAATTAATCAGGTTCCAATGTTCATAGTTGGAGATCTGCGCACAGCAGACACCCTTGACGAAGTCCGCATGTACTGCCATTTTACATATGTTCCCGGATTGACGGCATACCGTAAACCTATATTTACACCGGCTCATCTTGAAATGGGTGATCCTGACCTGCTTACCGGTGCAATTCGTGAGTACTATGAAGCTCTTCACCACATGCCGGGAGCAGATGTAGACAGGATTATGGGAGTTATGGGAGAGAACTGTATATTCGGAGGATATGAGCCAAGCAAGGATGTTAATTACGAAGACCATAGCCGTGAAGAATTGCGTGAAAAATTTGAGTTCATGAAAAGTTATATACCAAGTGGTGTTGGTATGCGGTATGAAACAATAATAGACGACGGCATAAACTGTGTAATTGAATGGGTTCATATCGTCTCTGAGAAAGGTCAAAAGGAATTAGGACGAATTGCAACTTCAGGCATTTCGGCATACGAACGCGGTGAAGACGGACTTCTGTGTGCTATACGAATATGCGATTACGCATTTTGTGAGAAAACTATTGACTGGACGAAGACTCCCGTTTCAAAAGAAGTAGCTTTACAAACGCACCTTGTCAAGGAATTTCCGGCGGGGGTCGGATTAAAGCCTCAGAGTTATAATTCAAAATAATTAGTTAGTCTTTATTTTCTTTCTAAATATGACGCTTTATGGTAAAATGGAAGAAGTAAATGGGGCGCATATGGAGGTCATGGCTTTTAGATAGGCCTGCAGCGAAGGAATCCGGTAATGAATATAAAAAAAACTGTGCGATATTTTTTATCACTATTTAGAAATATTCCTTTGAAAAGCAGGATATTTATTTTCAATGCCGGTATTCTTCTAGTCTCTCTATCTGTGTTTGCAATACTAACGATCAGGATAACAAATCAGGCGATCCTGGACAAAGCCACAAGAAATGCTGAGAGGGAATTGTCCCTGATCGACAGGAGCTTGTTGAATCTAACCAGAAATTCGGAAAATTATGCAAGAATGTTCTCGCTTGATAATAGGCTGCAATCTCAGCTGGAACGGATAGAAAATAATGAACTGGGCAGCGTTGACAACATAGAATTGGAAAAAACATTATCAAAAGTGATAAGCAATGTTGCACAGCCCATAACAAATATCGCGGCAGCGAGTGTTATATCATCAAAACAGAGGTTTTTTGATATTGGATTCGTTGACAACTCCAGCATCCGTTCGGTTTTTGACAGCAGCATGATCGATATAATTACTGAAAGAAAGGTACCCACCTGGACAGGATTGTTCCAAATACAGTATACGACCGGTGGAGCTGAAAACGTATTTGCAATAGCTAAAACTATCATAGGCATGGATACAGGGAATATTTTAGGGACAGCGGTTCTATACCTGAAAGAAGAAGATGTCGCTGCCATATACTTGGAGAACATTGTAAACCAAAATGACAAATTCTTTATAGTGGACGATAAGAAAAATATCATATCAACTCAGGACAAAAATGAATTGTACAAAAAATTTGATGAAGAAAGATATCTTGGCAGATATGATCTCGATGGGACTTCAGAAATCAAGAGTATTATAAGAAACATAGATGGAGAACAAACGCTGGTAACCGTTCAGGACTTTAGAAAGCTGAATTGGAAAATTATCAGCGTTATTCCGTTGGACGAGATAACAAATGAAAATAGGGGAATGACAAAGCTCATTGTCGTATTCGGTTCAGCTTGTCTGATATGTGCATTTATTGCTTCGTACTTAATATCGTATATGATTTCAAAACCAATATTGAAGCTTGTAAACGTCATGAAAGAGATTAAATCCGGTGATCTTAAGCTGAGGGCCGATCTGAATGCCAAAGGCGAAATCGGGATGCTGGCGGATGGGTTCAACAGTCTGATGGATAAAATTAATGGGCTTCTTGAGCAGATCTATAAAGAGCAGAAAGCGAAACGAAAAAATGAATTCAAGCTTCTTCAATCTCAAATCAAACCTCATTTCTTATATAATACGATCGAAACGATTATATCGTTTATCAAGCTTGATCTGAAGGATAATGCCATGATGACGGCAAGGTACCTTGCAGGCTTCTACAGGATTTCTCTGAGCAAGGGCAACGATATAATTACCATCAAGGATGAAATGAGCCTTATAGACAACTATTTATCAATACAGAAGCTCAGATATGTTGAGTATCTGGATTATCGGCTGGAATTTAACGAGGAGATATTGGAATATCAGATTCCCAAACTGACACTGCAGCCTCTTGTGGAGAATTCTATTTACCATGGCTTGAAGCAGAAAGAGGACAAGGGCTTGCTTGTCATTAAAGGATATTTTGACCAGGGTGTGATCAAGATAGAGGTTTATGATGATGGCGTCGGCATGAGTGAAGAACAGATCCTCAGCGTTCTTTACAGGTCGCCGGATGAACAGAAGAGCACTGATTTTGGTATTCAGAGTGTAGATTCCAGATTGAAGCTGTTATATGGCGAGGAGTACGGTTTGAGTATAGAGAGCAGGTTAGCAGAGTATACCAGGGTTACTGTGAGGTTGCCGGCTGTGATGTTATAGAGGTGAGAAAGATGTTGAAAATAATGATTGTAGACGATGAGCTATACTTCAGAGAAGCATTAAAGGTATCAATTCCATGGACTGAGCTTGGTTTTATCGTCTGCGCAGAAGCTAAAAACGGGAAGGATGCTCTGGAAAAGGCAATAGAGCTCAATCCCGATATTATGATTGTGGATATTAATATGCCCATTATGGATGGTTTGGAACTTGTTCGGAATGTGAAAAAAAAGGGAATCGATTGCAAAATTATCATCCTGACCGGACATAGCGAGTTCAATTATGCCAAGCAGGCTGTACAGCTTGGGGTACATAACTATATATTGAAGCCTGTAGATGACGAAGAGCTTATAAAGTCGTTGATTGAATCAAAGAAGACCATAGAAAAGGAAGCGAGTATAAAAATAGAAGTTGATTCTCTGAGGCAGCAAGTGAAAGACAGTCTGCCCCTGCTGAAGGATAAGCTATTAAACGAGCTTATCCAGGGAAACACTATACGGGATAGAAATGAAACAGTGAAAAAGATGGAATACCTGAATGTCAACGTGAATTCTAAATATTATCAGGTGGTTGCCATTGAATTGGAGTATGAAGAAAGCCAAGACTGGAATGATGAGGACAAGCAGTTATGGAAATTTGCGGTGTCCAATATTTCCGGAGAGGTGTTGGCAGAGCAGTATGTTTTCGACATGTGCTATGATACGGAAGATAGAATATGCATCATCATTGGAATAGAGGAAACAGAAAACAAAAATGATATCAGTCCGATTCTTTATAATCGGCTGGAATTGATTAGAAATGCCGTTCAAAAGCATTTGGACTTCGCAATAACCATTGGTACCGGTAATGTAAAAAATGATTTGTTTGATATCCATGCCTCTTATAAAGAAGCAATAGTAGCATTAAAGAATAAGCTTACTGCAGGGAAAAACAATATTATCTCATACAGTACTGTTTCTGATTCCGTCATAAAGCGCAATCTGTTTACAGGTGAGCATAGAAGCCGACTATTATTGAATTTGCGCACAGCAGATGAGACAGAGGTGCAAAAGCTGATCAGGCAGATATTTATTGAGATGAATGATGAAAACGTCCATCATGAGATTCTTTTTGTGGTTTGTATCGAGTTGGTGGCTGTATGCCTGGAGTATATTGTGGAAGCCGGACTAAGTCTTAAGGATATCTTGCCGAACAATCGGCTTAATATTATTGAGGAACTCCAGTCAAAAGGCTCCATCCATGGAATGGAAGACTGGATCAAGGAAATTTACAGGCACACACTGGAGCTGACCAGAAGAAATAGAAGCACAAAGGTGTCAAAACTCATAAGAGAAGTAAAAAATTACATCGCACTCAACTATCAGAACGATAGTCTTAGTATTGATGAAATTGCAAATAAACTGTTTGTAAATTATGCACATCTTTGTTTTGTTTTTAAAAGGGATACGGGCTGTACAATCAACGAGTATTTGACCGAGTTCAGGATAAAAAAAGCAAAAGAGCTTTTTGATAGCGGTAACATGCTGGTACTTGATGTTGCATCGAAAGTTGGGTATGCGGATGCAAACTATTTTGGCAAATGCTTTAAAAAATATTTTGGGCTTGCGCCCAGCAAATACATTGAAAGCAAGCAACAGTAGAATATTTTGTTTATATTTACAAACCCGATGTTACTGTTCAGACCTTACTTTCTTGAACTATTGTACAATAGCTCTTTACAATACTTATGACTGAACAGTAACAACCCAATATTTTTCCTTGTCACCAAAGAATATTCTCTTTATTGTTGATGAGCCGAGATTATATAATCAAACTGTAACGGTTACAGAAGCCTTTCGAAAGGGTTGTATCTTGAATTTATTTGTAGGGAGGCCATAGAATGAATAAGTTAGCAAAGATTGTGTCTATTGCAATTGCTTTAGTCATGATAGTATCCTTGACTGCGTGCGGTGAGACCGGTAAGGCTCCGGACACGGGTAATACCGATACAGCAAAGGTTGAAGACACAAAGAAAGCTGAGGCCCCTAAAGAAGAGGCTCCGGCTGCCGAGAAGGTTAAAATCAAATTCCTCTCCTTAAGCTCCGACGACAATAGAAACAATATCCGTGAGAAATATATCAAAGTCAATGTCGCAAAAGAACTGCCGAACGTTGAGGTTGAATACGATCTGGGCGGCGGCGGGCAGGATTACGCCAACAAGCTGAAAGCATATAATGCTTCAGGCGATATGCCGGACGTCTGGTTCTCCGAACAGAACCTGTCCAGCGTGGTAGTCTCTGCAGGTAACGCATTGGATATGGCTGAATATGTAAAGGCAACCGGTTTTGACAAGAAATTTAAAATGGCGGAAGTCATAGCACCGGATAAGGATGGAAAGATTTATTGCGTACAACCGGGTGCTGATCAGTATTTTACACCTAGACTGTGGTATCACAAGGATGTATTCGCACAAAATAGCATTGAAATTCCAAAGACTTTTGACGAACTCGTTGCAGTCTGCGAGACACTCAAGGGCAAAGGAATTGTTCCAATGTCCATAGTTGGCAAGGACGGATGGACGCCAAACCTGCACATGCTGCAAACAATGATCATGGCTGAAGATCCTCAGGTGGCACTTGATCTGGTCAATAACAAGACGGATTTCAGCAACCCCGTGGTTAAGAATGCTCTTGGAAGAATACAGAAGCTTGCTCAGATAGGCGCCTTTGCAGATGGTGTAACAAACATTGATTACGGTCCTGCAATGGAGATGTATACATCAGGAAGATCGGCAATGCTGGCAATGTTTACATGGGAGACAGGCAATCTGGAAAAGTCGGCTCCTGATACAGATTTCATTGTATGGCCTTCTGCAAAAGAAGGAAATGATGCCAATGCCTCCATTCAGTTCTGGGGAGCTCCGTTAAGCGGATATCTCGCATCGGCACAGACAAAGGATCCGGAAGTTGCTGCTAAGTTTGCAATGTTCTGCGCAGTCCAGGATGCCCTTTACTACAATATCGAGAACAAGGCGCCCACCGCTCTTGACACAGGCGTAGTGATTGAAGGCATCTCGCCGCTGCTTCAGAAGAACCTTGATCAGTTCAGTGCTGCACAGCTTAAGATACCCTCTTTGTGGGCTGCTACATTTAACACGAAGATGTCTGCTGAGATTTCAACATTGAACAGTTATCTTCTGACAGGGCAGTATTCACCGGATGAATACATAGCCGCAATTAATCCGATATGGGCAGAAAACTTCAACTAATACAAGCAATAAGCCTATGAGGGAAATATAAATTTATGGCAGCATCCCTATATGAGTCATCTTATGTAGGGATGCTGCCTAATCGGGTGACATATATGAACAAATTCTATAGTAACAAGCTTGCAATATTCCTATTTGCTTTTCCGACACTGTTATTATTTACTGCTTTTGTAATCTATCCATTGTTTCCCGAAATACTAATAAGCTTTCAAAAAAACGATGGATTTAAGAACATGGGATATGTTGGAACTGCAAATTATATGAACGTTTTCCGGGATCAAACCTTCTGGAAATCAAATCTAAATACTGTAATCATCGTGCTGGTATCCACTTGTGTTGGACTTCCGATTTCATTGATACTTGCATTGGTCATGGATAGGCAGAGTGAGTCGGTGAGAAGGTTTTTCAAAGCAGGCAGTGTACTGCCCGCTGTGCTTTCTGTTACAGTGATAGCACAGATGTGGGTCGCAATATATGAGCCGCAGTGGGGCTTGATCAACAGCGCATTAAGAGCTGTTGGACTGGACAAACTGGCTATGGTATGGCTTTCTGACAAAAGAACGCTAATATTGGCAATAACGGCAGCATTCTTATGGCAATATCTCGGTTTGAATGCATTGCTTTTCTATACAGGTATTAAAGCGATCCCAAGGACATACTACGAGGCCTCTATAATTGACGGCGCAGGCTTTATCAAAACAAGTTTAAAAATTACGATCCCTCTTTTGCAGGAGGTAACGAAATATTTACTTGTTATCTCGGTGCTTGGGTGTATGTCCCAATTTGCTCATGTAAGGATAATGACAGGCGGCGGCCCCGGAGACATTTCAAGAACAGTAATTTACCAGTTGTTTTTCAAGGCATTTTCAGCCTCTGATTTTGGTCAGGGTTGTGCAATTGCCATTATATTTGTAGTGGAATGCCTGGCACTGACATTTTTCATTAACCGGTTTGTTGCAAGAGAAAAAATTGAGTTTTAACAGGATGGTGTAACGTTCATGAAAAAAAACAAAATCAATTTGCTGGTTAGTGCCGCAATGATACTGATTGGTGTATCTTTTCTTTTCCCGCTTTACTGGATGCTCAATATCTCTTTCAAGTCAAAAAGCGAGGTGTATGACAACCCTTTTGGCCTCCCGCAGGAATGGGTATTTAGCAATTATGCGGATGCACTAGAAAAATTTAATTTCTTAAGATACTTATCCAACAGCTTGATTTATTCTGTAAGTACAATTATTCTGACAGTATTTTTAGGGAGTATGTTTGCTTATTGCCTGAGCCGAATGAACTGGAAGCATAAGGGCTTTGCGCTGAGCTATATTTCAATGGGGTTGGTCGTGCCTGCACAGGTGGTTATTATACCTATCCTAATTATGGTGCGAAACCTCGGACTAAAGGGTACTCACCTCAGCCTGATACTTCCATATTCTGCTTTTGCTCTATCCTCCTGTGTTCTGATGCTGTATGCTTTTTACAGGAGCTTGCCAAAAGAACTTGAAGAGGCTGCATGTATGGATGGATGTAATATTTATCAAACATACTTCAGGATTGTTATGCCGGTAATTAAGCCTGCCATTGCAACACAATGTGTATTGATATTCATGAACACATATAATGAGTTCTTCCTTGCTTTTATTTTAGCTGCGGATGACAAGATCCGGCCTTTGACGGTGGGGCTGCTGAATTTCTTTGTAAGCATTGGTGTGTCCCATTGGGGACAGATCGGAGCAGCTATGATTGTAACAAGTCTTCCCACGATTATCGTATACATGCTCGGAAATGAGCAGATAGAGAATGCCCTCACAGCGGGTGCTATTTTGAAGTAGAACAAGAACTCCCTTCCGGCTCAATTTGAAAAGTCTTATGGAAGGGAGTTTTCTCTATGTATATTTAATTATTTAATACTTACTTCATTTTATCTCCTCGTCAAATACAACTGCTACCTTTCCGCATTTCCCTTCTGCCATAAGCTGGTATGCCTCCGATACGTTGTCGAGTGTAAAACGATGTGTTACAAGCTCTTCGGGATGAATACCCCAGCGTACCAATCTTTCGGTGAGCTCCTCCATTTTCCAGATGCTTGTAACCCATGATCCGTAAATCGTCTTTTGCTCATGTATAATATCAGGACTTGGGTTAAATTCGACTGTTCCACCTTCTCCTACCATAGCGATCTTGCCCCATTTACGTGTTGCTCGAATCGCCAGTTGACGGCCTGCTGTATGACCGGAACAGTCAATTGCACGCTCAACTCCGTTTCCGCTAGTAACCTTGAGAATTTGATCCAGGGTATCATTGCTGCTGACGAATACATGATCAGCAAGATTCATTTCAGTTGCAAGACGGCACCTTTCCTCTATTACATCTACACCGATCAATTTCTGTGCACCCATAGCCTTTGCCAACATCAATGTAGCCAGTCCTACAGGCCCAAGTCCAACAACAAGAACCGCATCATTACCCGAAATACCTATCTTCTCGAGCCCTTCATAAACTGTCCCAAATCCGCAGGCCACTTGTGCTCCGTCTGTATAGGTAAGTTCATCAGGCAAAAGGACACAATCCTTTTCATCCGCCAGTATGTACGGGGCCATACCACCGTCCCTCTGCCATCCGTAAGCAGCGCGAAGCGGGCTTGTGCAGCTTATCATATATCCTCTTCGGCAGTCATTGCACAATCCGCAGCCTGAGATATGATAAAGTATGACGCGATCTCCTTCCTTGAACCTTCTCATCCCCGGACCGCATTTTACTATCTGCCCCGCAGGCTCATGCCCTGCAATTTTGTTCTGGTAGCCCTCAGGTCCTTTCCCCAAATGCTCGCGATAGATCGCGCGGATATCGCTTCCGCAGATTGTCGAAGATTTTGTCCTGACTAGTACCTGTCCATGGCCTGGTTCCGGAATTTCAACATCCTTCAGTACGACCGTGCTGTTGCCTGGTAAATAGGCGCCCTTCATCATTTCGCTCATAGTTCTCCTCCCTCACTAATACTCCCACTAATTATGCCATTAATATCCCAAAGATCAGTCCAATCCTTTGCACCTTTCCATAAAAAGACCTGGCCTTTTATCAGACGGCAATTTTTATCTATGCCTTCTATCGCCTTCATATCTTCTTCTGTTAACGGCTCTGTTGTACAACATAGCAGATTGCTGAGAATGTTTCTTCTATTAGTCGAAAACGGTATTGGAATCTGTCCCCTTTGAACGGCCCATTTGATGCAAACGTTTGCGGGGTGAATATTCATTCTGTTTGCGATACTGATGATAACAGGATCTTCTGTGTCAACCGTATCATCCTTTGTTCTGTCACGTTCAGGCCTTTTTGGTGAACCGATCGGGGAGTAGCCTATCGGAACTATTTTATGATCCAGACAGTAACGGAATAGCTCCGGCTGCTGGAAATGAGGATGCAGCTCCATTTCATTCACGGCCGGCTGAATCCTGGCATCGCGCAAAACCAGCTCCAGCTTTGGAATAGTCATATTGGATGTGCCTATATGCTTTACAAGTCCGGCGTCAACCAATCTTTCCATCTGACGCCAAGTTTTCATGTAATTTTCATGAATATAAGGAACTGCATTTGGATCCCTGGAGTCAACTCCTACACCTGCTGCATGAAAGTTTGGAAAAGGCCAGTGCACCAGATAAAGATCAAGATATTCCAGCTTTAAGTCCTTCAAAGATTTTGCACATGAGAGAAGTACGTCGCCATCTCCGTGCATATTATTCCACAACTTTGATGTAATGAACAGTTCTTCACGCTTAATTCCACTTTTCATAACCTCATTAAGCGATTCTCCTATCAAATGCTCATTTCCGTAAACAGAAGCACAGTCTATATGCCTGTAGCCAATTGAAATGGCCTCTTTTACGGCATTAGCGATGTCATGTCCGTCATAGCGGTCCGAACCAAAGGTACCAAGACCGATACCAGGAATCTTTGCATTTGTAAATAGCTGCTTTTGGGGAATCGCTTTCGGGTCTACAGCATCATCGGCAATTCTGAAGCACTGTGATTTCATTGGATATCTTTTCTCCTCTCCGCTTTAGAAAAAAGTGAAACGATTAACTTTATTATTAGCATACAACGCAGAACGATTTATATTCTTAAAATACCATTATACGTATGCATTGTCAATGGTTAAAGCCGATGGAGGAACTTATTAGTGTTCACCAGCAGAGCTTTGAAGTCTAAAACATGGTTTCCACAAGCTACTCTGATGGTTTACCGGCTGCTGTTACCTGAATAAATATTATCTTTATATTGAGTCTCCGATAAGGATCTCCGTTTTCAATCGAAGCATGGAGGGATAATTTATTTTATCGCCCTTTAAGCGCTTCAGAATTATTTCAGCAGCGCATTCACCAATCTGTTTAATAGGTTGAACCACAATAGTCAGGTTTGGTTTTATCACTTTGGCCAGCTGCTGGTTGTCAAATCCAATAAAGGATAACTCGTCAGGTATCTTTATATTCATTTCATTGAGCGCCATTACAGCTCCGATAGTCATTTCATAATTCGTGACATATACAGCGTCAATAACGGCTTCTGTTTTCAAAAATTCCATCATAAGATCATAACCGCTTTGGACTTCATAATCTCCGAATTTGATATTCTCAGTATTTACTCGCATTTCATAGTCTTCGTGTACTCTCATATATCCTTTTAAGCGTTCCTGTGCCGTATAGATATGCTCCGGACCGCAAATTATTCCGATTTCCTTGTGACCTCGCGTGATAAACTGTTCTACGGCGTTATACGAAGCATTCATATTATCGACAAGCACTACGTCGCATTCCTTATTTTGTATGGGTCTGTCTATTGATACAATAGGGATTTCCTTTTCTACGGCGTTCTGAATTCTATCCTCTGTTATTCCAAGAGGCATAATAATTATGCCGTCCACGTACTTACTCATAAGAAAATCAAACTTGTCGTTCTCCAGCCGCATATCTTGATTGTAGTCGCAGATAATCGTACTATAGCCGCTTTGCAGTAAAATACGTTCAATATGGGAAACGATACTTGTTGCAAAGATATTTTCCAAACTGGGTATAAGCACCCCTATCGTAAGGGTTTTATTTGTTTTTAAGCCCCTGGCAAGGGAGTTTGCTTTAAAATCCAACGTCTTAATAGCTTCTTCGATCCTGACTCTGTTTTTTTCTTTTACACTTTTCCCGTTAATGTACTTGGAAATAGTGGCGGTGGATACACCGGCCAATTTGGCAACATCTTTGATTGTTGGTACGATATTGAACATCTCCGATCTCTAAACGATTTACTTTCTTAATTTTAACAAAAACAGAAGTATTGTCAATGCTAATAGATAAGAGGAAGATATTGTGGTATTATATTCTGGTCAGGTTCAGTGAAGGGGACAGGTATTAAACCGAACCGCTATTGGAATGGGAATAAGGAGGCTTCAATATGAAACTTAAAAATGCAGGTGCTGAAATTTATATTCCCGACAATGTGAATCAGGAGGACGCCATTAAAAGAACTACACATATGGCAATATCAGCACATCAGGATGATATAGAGATCATGGCATATGACGGTATAAGCCGGTGCTTTGGAAGAGAGGACAGCTGGTTTATGGGGGTAGTTGTCACAAATGGCGCAGGTAGCCCGAGAAATGGACTATACGCTGATTGTTCAGACGAACGCATGCAGCAAATTAGAAAGCTTGAGCAGAAAAAGGCTGCCATTGTAGGCGAGTATTCTGCTTTGGCGCTTATGGATTACAGCAGTTCTGCGGTAAAGGATCCTGCAAACACGGATGTGGCTGCGGAAATCAGGGAGCTAATCATGGCAGCAAGGCCGCAGGTCGTTTATACGCATAACCTTGCTGATAAGCACCCCACCCATGTAGCAACAGCAATAAAGGTTATCATGGCTCTGAGGGAACTGCCGGATGAGGTGTTGCCGCAGAAGGTGTATGGGTGTGAGGTCTGGCGGGATCTGGACTGGGTGAATGATGAGGAAAAGGTTGCATTCGATGTTTCGGCGCATCCCAACATTGCTGCGGCAGTACTTGGTGTTTTCGACTCACAGATCTGCGGAGGCAAGCGCTACGACCTTGCATCACAGGGCAGGAGAGCAGGAAATGCCACATACTATACGTCTCACGGGACGGATAAAGCTGCCGCACTGTCCTTCGCAATGGATCTTACGCCATTGATAACGGACAAAAAGCTGGATATAAGTGAATATGTACTTGGCTATATCGATAGATTCCGTGAGGATGTGCGCAGGAAGCTGCTTGCCGTACAATAGCAGGAAAAAGAGCAGAGGTGAGATCATAGAGCGTGACTATTCAGGTACCAGCAGCCCTGCTGGTTACCATACAAGGGCACCTGAGTAGCCAACACAGTGCTGAAGATGTTTACCCCCTGGAATTGACCGAAACGGTTACGAATGATAATATTATGAGATATTAGAAGTTTCTTGTGAGGATTATATGAAATATCACCACAGAAAAATTTTTAAGTACTGCCTTATTTTGTTATCATTGGTCATCATATTGATTTTTAGCTCCGCATGCGCCGATAATGAGGACAACATATCGGACGAACCGTCTGACGATATTATGGAACAGACTGTGGAAGAGGAAAGCCCAGAGTTGTTATGGACCGTTAAACATGAGAACGGGCTTGTCAGCCTAGCCGTATCGCCGGATGGAAATGTTGCTGTTGGCGAAAATTGCGCTGTCTATAGCCATAGGATCTCCGATGGCACACTCGATGAAGTGTATGTTTATGAAGAGACAGCGGAGGATCTTGCTTTTTCACGTGACGGGACGATTCTTGGCGCAGGTTTCGACGTGAATGGTGTTCGGATGACAGATGCTGCGAATGGAATCACGCTTCTACAGTTGCACAATGGCTTTAGCAGCAGTCAGGTAGCCTTTTCACCCGATGGTGAAACCGCGGCTACAGGAAACAGTGACGGTACAGTTCGGCTTTGGAATATCAAAACCGGCGAGCAGCTTACCGCTCTGGAAATGCCAGGAACAGATTGGATCACTTCGCTGGCGTACGATCCGTCCGGCAGATTGCTTGCTGCTTCTCAATGGACAGACAAAGGTAATGTTTACATTTGGGATATCGAAGAAAAAACAATAGTTCACACGATCATACTCAATAATTTCCTGGGAAATATTAAAGATCCTTTTCAATTCTCACCTGATGGAAAAATAATTGCGTGCGCGATAAAGGAAGAGTACAAGCATCTGGTGCGTCTGTGGACAGCGGACGGAGCAATGCAACTGGCAGATATGCCTATTCCTGACGATTACAGGGATATGGACTTTTCCTCAGACGGGAGCCTGCTTGCTGTTGCATCTATGAAGGCAGTAACCATTTGGGATGTTTCGACATGTACATTATTATATACATTGGATCAGGAATTTAGTGATGACGATACAGACATCGTCGCAGAGCTTGCTTTTACTCCTGACGGAAGACACCTGGCCATTGCACGCAGGAACGGTACATTGGACTTGTGGAGGCTTCCGGGGGCGGAACAGTTCCAGGCGGCATCAGATATACACATTCCAAATTCATTGCCAAGTGATGCGATGTTTGGTATAGGAAGCTCAGAGCTTAAGGCTGAAGCTGTGCTGAGACTTGAGGCATTTGCAAGGAAGTTGAGATATATTTACAGCGAATGTTCAATCAAATTTGTCGGTCATACCGACAGCAGCGGACCGGCAGAAGAGAACCTGAAGCTGTCAAAGGAAAGAGCTGAGGCAATAAGAAACTGGTTTGAAGATTGGGCAAATACAAACGGAGCTGTTGGCTGGACTTTTTCTTCAGATGGCCGCGGCGAAAGCGAATTGATTATACCCGACACGGATGCCAAGGGAGCTTACCTAAAGGATGCCGCAGCAGTAAACCGCCGGATTGGCATTGAGATCGAGAACGCAATACCGAATACGGCGATTCTGCCGAGTAATCAACAATCAGGTGACTAAGCCATATGAAATTATGCGGGCAGGGCACTTAATGCCTGACATTCTTCTTTGAGGCTTAAGCAGCTTAAAAGAATCGAAAAAATTGTTTCTATGCAGCACAGACTAAATATAGATCCTGTATTTCCCTGCCAGCATCAGCAGACAGAAGAAGTACAGGCAATTATCATAATATCTTCGGTTGCCCTTACGAAGAGGCGTATTCCAGAAATTCCGCACCCAGTCAAGACGATACCTGCCGCGCGCTGCCAGTGAGCCTGCGGCATTTGTCGCTATAATGGCAACGGGGTGAAGCGCCGGTTGATCAAGCGGCGTGCCGTCAAGCATATAGGAATAATATTCTCCCAGTTGCGTATTTTCACTGAAGAAAGCCTGCAGTCTGTCGATGATATCTCCAAGAGCTTCATCCTTTCCAAACCAGGCAGCATCCAGACCAATATTCATTGCGACACGGTATGCATCCGAGTAAAATTGACCATCATTGAACAAATGCTTTGGCGTACCGTTATACTCGGCATACTCAGGTGCCATTCCGGTCTTGTTGTGACATGCTATACACAGGTATTTGCGGCTTTCTATCGCGGCCTTCCTCCAAAAGGGTCTGTCTGCCTCATCAGCAAGGAGTGCAAATAAATCGTAAAAATGCGGAAGGTGGTAGGAAGGGTCGGAAAAAGGTGTCTCCGGCACAAATTTGATATAGTGGTTTGTATGGTCCCACATTGGGTCTCCGCCCTTAACAAGTTCAGACTGATGAATGCAGTGACGTAAAATATCTCTCGCCTGCACACTGTAGTCAAAAGGAGACTGACCGTCGCCCCATCTTTTTGAGGCAAAGAAAAGAGCCATCGCAAAATACTCTTCCCCGTCCGGGGCAGGTCCTTCCGAATTCTTAATACCCTCAGGGGACACGGACCAGGCAAAATAACCTTGATATTTCCCCTTGCTCTGGTACATATATGTTTTGGAAAAGAACCATAGACGGTCAAAAATATCTTTTCTGTCCATCTGGACGGCCATCATCATTCCATAGCTCATTCCTTCTGTTCGGGCATCATTGTTACCGGTATCCAGCATATAGCCCATAGATTCGCCCTTTTCGAAATAAATCCGTTCTTCAGGATCGAAGAACATGGTGTCAAAGGTCTCACAGATCTTTTTCTCGATTTGATCACCTGAGAGTCCGATTTCAGCAAACAGATCAGGATACTTGCTTGTATAAAATGCGCCCTCATTCATATTTTTATTCTCCTTTATCACCATATATATGCCCCATCAATATACCTTTCTGATACATTTATGTCAATGTATTTATTCTATTTTTTCTTGTATAAATTAACGTAATAGTATAAAGTTGAAATGAGAAATGTTAAAAAGTTCAAATGAAAACGACAGGGGGTTTAGCTATGCAAAAAAAGATCAATGTACCGGCTCTCGGCAAGCCCTTCAAAAACAATGCGACCTATTGCGTCGGCACCGGCCGGATGGGACTGGCTCTGCAAAAGGAATATACAGATCATCTGCAAATGGTTCAGCAGGCCATACATTTCCGTTATATCCGCGGTCATGGGCTGTTTTGCGATGATGTCGGCATTTATCGTGAGTGTACGATGGATGGTAAGACAAACACGTTTTATAATTTCACCTATCTGGATCGCATCGTGGACGCTTATCTCGAGAATGGAATACGCCCGTTTCTGGAGCTGGGTTTTATGCCGGAAAAACTGAAGTCAGGGGAACAAACTATATTTTACTGGAAAGGCAATGTGACGCCGCCATCTTCATATGAGAAATGGGCTGAGCTGATCACTAACACACTAAATCACCTGATCGACAGATATGGCAGGGAAGAAGTAATTACCTGGCCTGTTGAGGTGTGGAACGAACCTAACATTCCATTCTGGGCAGGTACCATGGAGGAATACTTCAAGCTATATGATTATTCAGCCAGGGCTGTAAAGCTTGCAGATCCGCGTATCCAGGTGGGCGGTCCGGCAATCTGCGGCGTTGAAACAGAGAAATGGCTTAGGGGCTTTTTTGAGTATTGCATAAATAACAACCCGCCACTGGACTTTATCACCCGTCATTGCTACACTGCCAATTCGCCGACGGTACGTGGGCATTATGTATACCATACTATGATTACGCCGACTAGGATGATAGAGGAATTGAAAGAAACCCGCAGTATTATGGATGATTACCCTCTTATTGCAAATATGCCGCTGCATATAACTGAGTTTAATAGCTCATACAATCCATGCTGCCCTGTGCATGATACAACTTTCAATGCGGCGTATATTGCGCGGATCCTGAGTGAGGCCGGAGAATACGCGGATTCCTATTCCTATTGGACCTTCAGTGATGTTTTCGAAGAAAGCGACGTTCCGAAGTCGGTATTCCACGGCGGGTTCGGACTGGTAGCGCTGAACTGCGTCAAAAAGCCAACGTTCTACACATTTGAGTTCTTCTCGAGGGCTGGAAAGGAACTGCTCTATCGCGATGATCACCTTATTGTTACGAAAGATGAGGACAAATACGTGATCATTGGCTGGAACTGGCATGATATGCGGGACCATGAACCATCCCCCGATGAGAGTTATTCCCTTTCACTCCCCTCAATTGGGAAGCAGGCGCTTCTTGTGAAAAAGGTTGTGGGAGGTTCCCATGCGAATCCTATGCAAACCTGGAGTAATATGGGTAAACCGCGCACTCTTAACAAGGATCAGGTAAAGCTGCTGCAGGCCTCCGCTGAGCCGCTTCAGACCGATGCAAGGCTGAACGGGGAAAATGGAGCCTATGAAGTAGAGCTGACGATTCCATGTAATCATCTTTGTATGATTGAGATCACACCGGTTAATGATGAGACCGGAACATACCTGGGCTTCGACCCTGAGGAATTCTACGGTATGGAATAAATGGGCCTATGACAAGGAGATCTTAGGATGAGTACCACAATTCAAAATATTCTTGAGGCGATTACGAATCCGGTATTATTGCCTGAAAACACAGTTGACAGGCTTGAGTCCGGAGAACCGGATTTCGTGGTAAAAGGCGTTGCCACGACGTTTATAGCAGATCAGGAGGCTATTGAACAGGCGATAGGCATGGGGGTCAACTTCATCATATCTCATGAGGGCATTTTCTTCAGCCATAGGGATAGCCGGCAAATGCTGCGGGAGGATCCGGTGTACCTGGAAAAACGCAGGCTGATCGAAGACAATAGCATTGCGATATATAGGTACCACGACGGTATCCATAAAGACATGCCGGATGGCATCATGACCGGATTACTGCAATCTCTGAAGTGGCAGATGTATGAGGTGGAGAGCTCTCCGACGGCATCGATTCTTGAGATTCCTGCAATGGAGCTGCGTGATGTCATAGCACATATAAAAAATGAGCTTGGAATCGGGTATGTCCGTGTGATGGGCGATCTATCAATGCCATGCAGACGGATCGGCGTACTGGTTGGATACAGAGGGTCCGGGGAGCTAGTCATACCGCTTTTTGAAAATGAACATCCGGATCTTGTCATTTACGGCGAGGGCCCTGAGTGGGAAGCTCCGGAATACATAAGGGATGCGGTGCAGCAGGGCAGGCAGAAGGCGCTGATCGTACTTGGACATGCTGAAAGTGAAATGCCCGGGATGAAATATCTCGCCCGTCAGCTTAAAGGGATGTTTCCTGAGCTGCCGGTTCACTTTATTCCGCAGAAATCAATTTTTCAATTATACTGATAAAAACCAGGGTATCTCATTGAGTTTCCTGGATGAGGACATTGACAAGATTTCCAGCATATAGCATATGGATGCAATATCACAAGCACATGTGCAAATATCGGAAACTTTTTACTGACTGCTTCGTCTGATATAATATCCCCGTTTGCGGGGATATTATAAGCTTCCGGCGAAATCAGCCGCCAAGTATGGATGGGCGAGCAGATGACATAGTCGTTGATCTGCCCGCGCGAAATTTTCGGCTATAGAGCCATAGCTTCGAAACGCGTATTGGCAATTGTATCATATATATCCGTGAAAAACATGATACAATAATAGCAGTTTAGTATAAAGGGCGAATCTATGAACGAGTTTGTAAGCAATGCGAAAGATTTCTGGAACCGGGTTTGGACGGGGTTAAACGATATAGCGGGTAGTGCCGGGTTTGCGCAGCCGGATTTTGAAAGAGTTTCTGCTTACTATACCCTTGTGGTGCGGTGGGTCTTCCCCATATTGGCAATTGCCATATTGCTTCGGTGCATTTTGCCCCTTATAAAAATGGGCAAGACAAGAGAAGTATGGGCATATCTTGATCTTAAGAATGGAACAAGAATGCCTGTCAGGCATTGGGAAAACTCAATCGGAAGAAGTAAGCTTTCTGATATTGTGGTCGACTTCGCATTTGCTTCCAGAAGCCATGCCGTTCTATCCTTATGTAATGGGATATGGAGGATATACGATCTGGATTCAAAGGCCGGTGTGAAGGTCAATGGTGCGTTGATCGAGCACCTGAGTGATTTGAAATTCGGAGATGTGATTTCTCTGGGAGGCCTTGAGATGACGCTGAATCCACCGGATATAGAACCGGAAGGGGTACAGCCGCATGCCCAGATGCAGCCTATGGTGCCACAGACACAAGTAAAAATGCAGCCGCCGTTTGAACAACCGTTGCCGGTGCAACCGTACACAGGCAGTAAAATCAGAACCGGAACTACATTTTTTCTGATTCTCTTATTTCAAATTCTTGGCGGGATCCAGCTCTGGCTTTCCGCAGCTGATCACCGGGAAGCAGAGATGCCTCTGACCTTTCTATTTTTTATTCTTGCACAGTATATCTACTTTATTATTATGCGGCGATTCAGCAGGAAAACCTTTGAGCTTGAACTGCTTTGCTTTTTTCTCTGCGGACTCGATCTGCTGGTTGTTGCCGCAGCAGCACCGGATTCTCTCTATAAACAGCTTATGGCGATACTTGCAGGAATTATTGCATATACGGTGTTGGGAATGCTAATAAAGGATCTTGGCCGTGCGAGAAAGGTTAAATACATTCTGGCGGCAGGTGCGATCCTGCTTTTAGTGTTAAATCTGGTAATTGGTGAAACCCGTTACGGCGCTAAAAACTGGATCAATCTTGGATTTATCACCATACAACCACTGGAATTTGTCAAGGTCGCTTTCGTTATAGCAGGTACGGCCACATTGGACAGACTGCTCACAAAGCGCAACATGACGGCCTTTATTGGATTTTCTGGGGCGTGCATCTGTGCGTTGGTACTGATGAGGGATCTTGGCACTGCGGTTGTTTTCTTTGGTACATTTATTGTCATTGCATTCATGCGTTCGGGGGATGTGCGAACCATTGCCTTGATCACATCAGGTGCTGTGCTGGGAGCCATAGCCGCAGTTTTCTTTCTGCCATACATTGCCACACGTTTTGCCACCTGGGGACGTGCGTGGGAGGTGGTCAACGATGCAGGTTACCAACAGACACGAGCGATGATTTATACTGCCAGCGGCGGCCTTGCCGGTGTTGGCGGAGGATATGGATACCTATCGGGAGTGGCGGCTGCCGATACGGACCTTGTATTTGGGATGCTGTTTGAAGAATGGGGCATGCTGGTCGCCCTTGCAGTAATAATAATCATTCTTTTCTTTGCTTTTTATGCCGTTTTTCTCACAAAAAGCTGCCGCTCCTCATTCTATGCGATCGCAGCTTGTGGAGCGGCTTCAATATTTCTGATACAGACAGGACTAAACGTTTTCGGCTCGATGGATATACTTCCCCTGACAGGAGTGACGATACCCTTTGTTTCCAATGGGGGCTCCTCCATGGTCGCATCGTGGGGGCTTATGGCGTTTATTAAGGCTGCGGATGACCGGGTCTGGAGTTCTAAAACTGTCAAGCAAGATACTGTACAATCGAGATATAAAATTAAGACCGGCAAAACAAAAAGTGGACAAACAACGGGGCCGGCTAGAAGGGGGGGCATGAAATGAGACTGCTGCTCAAACGTGCTTCTGTATTACTTGCGCTTGCTCTATTGCTTTTTCTGGGACTTTTGTTCTTCATGGTGAAGTATTTTATGAATGCTCCCCAATGGGCGGGCTATCCCGCCAATAAGCATTTATTTACAAGCGGGAAGCCGATTTCTTCAGGCACCATCTATGACCGTACGGGTGAAATTCTTTTTCAGATGTCAGAAGGTAAGGCAGAATACAACCCAAATAAGGCCGTGAGAACGGCTGTTATGCACGCGACAGGAGATATGAACGGTAATGTTGCGACCGGAGCGAGAGCAGTCTTTCGGGAAAAGCTTGGCGGGTGGGATTACATTAATGGCGCCTACAATTTTGATCATTCCGACTTTGGAAAAGACATTACACTGACGTTGAATGCGGATTTATGTGCCGCGGCGTACAAGGCGCTGAACGGACAAAAAGGTACGGTAGGTATATATAACTACAAGACCGGTGAGATTCTTTGTATGGTCAGCAGTCCGTCCTTTGATCCGCAGAATCCTCCGGATGTGGATAGCAATACTGAAAAGTACAAGGGAGTCTATCTAAACAGGCTGCTATCCGCAGTCTATACACCCGGCTCTGTGTTTAAACTGGTTACATCCGCCGCGGCAATCGAAAACATTGATGGGATTGAAGAAGAGGTTTTTCATTGCGAAGGAAAGCTGAATATAGACGGCAAGTTAGTGACCTGCTCGTCAGCCCATGGTTATGTAACGCTGGAGCAGGCGCTTGCAGTATCATGTAATGTCGCCTTCGCGGAAATTACGCTGGAGCTTGGTGCGGATACACTACAGGATTATGCAGATTCGGGCGGGTTTAATTCCAGTCTGATGGTGGATGGTATCAGGGCAGTTGCAGGTAAAGTAGATGTGACCGGAGCCGAAGGAGCGGATCTGGCATGGGCGGGCATAGGCCAATATACTAACACCGTAAATCCGTTGAATGTGATGGCTTATATGGGAGCAATTGCGAATTCCGGTGTACGCATCACACCGAAAATACTTGGCGGGGGAGGACTGGCGCCCATCATAAAAAGCGTTTCCACGAGCCAAAAGAGGATCATGTCAGCAAACACAAGTGAGATACTTGAAAAAATGATGAGAAACAATGTTTTAAGTAACTACGGGGAGGGGAATTTTAAAGGTCTGGAACTTTGTGCCAAAACCGGAACTGCGGAGGTTGGCGGCGGACTGAGGCCTCATTCCTGGTTTGCCGGATATCTGGACAGGGACGATTTCCCGCTTGCCTTTGTCGTTATTGTTGAGAATGGCGGCTCAGGCAGCAAAGTTGCAGGAGCTGTTGCTGCAAGGGTGCTGAAGGAAGCAGTGAAATGACAGTGAAAATTGGTGGGTGGGAAAGATATTGTTAAGAGGTCCGAAATATACTTATGTGGAGAGCCAGTAAAAAAAGTATGGGAGCGATACTATGAGAAAAAAGGTCTGTATGATCTATACCGGCGGAACTATCGGAATGGCAAGGTCAGAGCATGGATATACCCCCAGGGAGGGATTCATAAGATCTGCTCTTTCCCGAATTAGTGAACTGGATTTGCCGGAGGTGCCGGAGTATGATCTGATAGAGTATGCTCCGCTGTTGGATTCTTCAAATATTTCGGTGAAGGAATGGGTCAAAATTGCCAGGGATATTGAAGAAAAATATCACGAGTATGCCGGTTTTGTCATATTGCACGGGACAGATACCATGGCTTACACGGCTTCCGCGCTTTCTTTCATGCTTGAAGGGCTGGCAAAGCCGGTCATCCTGACGGGCTCCCAGATCCCGCTTGGTGAAGTGAGAACGGATGCAAGAGATAATCTAATCACAGCCCTGATGATCGCCGGTAATTATTCGGTTCCTGAGGTATGTCTGTACTTCGGCAATAAACTGCTGAGGGGTAACCGCTCAACAAAAATCAGCTCTGACGAACTGATAGCCTTTGATTCTCCAAATTATCCCTCACTTGCTGATGTTGGAGTGAGGATTAATCTCCATTGTAACCTGATAAAAAGCGCGGGCGACGCTCTCAAGCTATCACCGTTCACATCTCATCAGATCGCAGTACTCAAGCTATTCCCTGGGATTCAGTTTGAGGTGTTCGACAAAATCATGACGGCAAATTTAAAGGGCATGGTTATCGAGGCTTTTGGTACAGGAAATATCCCGGAAAGTAACGGATCATTTTTGAATATATTGGAGAAGGCCAAAGCAAATGGAACGGTCATCGTAGTTTGTTCCCAGTGTCTGAGAGGCTCGGCTGTCATTGGAGAATATGCGGCAAGCCGTGCCCTTGCATCGGCAGGAGCTGTGAGCGGCTATGATTTGACGGTCGAAGCCGCAGTAACAAAGCTGTATTATCTATTCAGCATGGGATATGATTTCGAGACGACCAGAAAGCTGATGGAAACGGACCTGCGGGGAGAATTGGGCAGACCTTAATCAGGCAGGAATGGGTTTGCTGGTATAGATAAAAGGGGGAATGCTATGAGTATGAAGGATTGGGTCAGCACCGGGATGAATGGCGTTGACGCAGCAATTGATAAGCTTCGTCTGGGCGACAATGTAGTATGGCAGGTAGATATGATATCCAGCTATAAGAAAGTGGTTGCACCGTATATTACGCAGGCCATAGCGGATTGCAGAAAAATAATCTATGCTCGTTTTGGCAGCCATGAGCCGTTGCTGGAGGATGATCCTCGTATCACGATCTACCGGATCGGCGCAGAGATGGGCTTTGAAAGCTTTGCGGCAACAGTGCACAGTATGGTGGAAAAGGAAGGCAGGAAGGCCTTTTATGTTTTTGATTGTCTGACGGATCTGCTGGAGTTCTGGCATTCGGACCTGATGATAGGTAACTTTTTTAAGATCACCTGTCCTTATTTATATGAACTTGATACAGTCGCTTATTTTGCTATCATGCGCAATATGCATACCTACAGCACCATCGCCGGAATCCGGGAAACGACTCAGCTCTTGCTTGACTTGTATCAGGTGAAGGAAAAATATTATCTCCATCCAATCAAAGTGTGGCAGCGTTATTCTCCAACTATGTTTTTTCCACATCTGATCGAGGATCAGAACGCAATTAGCATTACCTCCAGCTCCGATGCTGCCGAGTTGTTTTCCCACATCAGCCACAGTACCCAAAGGCCAGATTACTGGCATGTGATACTGTCCAATGCCAGGGAGGCGCTTTCACTTTCACCGCAGAAAAAGGAAGAGAGCAAAAAGCTCCTGATGTCCATGTTGATCGGAGAACAGTCAAGAATAACCGAACTGTGCGACCGTTATTTTACTCTACAGGATATTCTCCAGATCGCTGCCAGAGAGGTGGGCACTGGGTTTATAGGGGGTAAGAGCGTAGGGATGCTCCTTGCCGGGAAGATATTGGAGAAGGAGGGAGGAAGCCGTTTTACACGTTTCATGGAAGCACATGATTCCTTTTATCTCGGTTCAGATATCTTTTATACTTATATTGTGCAAAACGGCTGGTGGGAGCTTCGCACAAAACAAAAAACGGAGGACGGATATTTCAGGTATGCGCCCTAGCTGAAGGAAAAGCTTTTACACGGCAAATTTCCGGCCAACATAAAAGAACAATTTGTCCAGATGTTGGACTATTTCGGTCAGTCGCCCATTATCGTAAGGTCCAGTTCGCTGCTGGAGGATAATTTTGGCAATGCTTTTGCAGGCAAATATGAAAGTGTGTTTTGTGTAAATCAGGGTTCTCCAGAGGAACGCTATGAGGCATTTGAGCAGGCAGTGCGCATTGTATATGCAAGCACGATGAATGAAGATGCGCTGGCTTACAGGCTAAACAGAGGACTCTCTGAAAAGGATGAGCAGATGGCGATCCTGATCCAGCGTGTTTCCGGGGATCAATACCGGGAGGATTTCTTCCCACACGCAGCGGGAGTAGGGAACTCTTCCAACCTCTATGTATGGGATAAGGATACGGATATGGAAGCGGGGATGCTTCGTATGGTATTCGGCCTGGGCACAAGGGCGGTCGACAGGACGGTGGGCGATTATGCCAGGATTGTCTGTCTGGACAACCCATTGCGGCTCCCTCCGATGGATCATGATGATCAGGTGAAATATACCCAGCATGATGCGGATGTGCTATCTCTCAGGGATAATACCCTGACGGTCAAGGGATTGGACAAACTTGTCCTAGTAGACCTGAGGACGGATAAGGAATTATTTTTCCGTCCTGATTATGAAACTCTGAACCGTCTGACCGAGTTAGGGTATGCCAACAGGGATGTAGCATTTATTCTTGATTTCCGAGAAATGTTTACGAGCACTGCCTTTCCTTCCTTCATGAGAGAGACACTTGCCTTGCTTTCCAAAGTCTATGAGTATCCAGTAGATATTGAATTTACAGTGAATTTCGCAAAAGACAGGAGCTTCAAGGTGAACCTCCTGCAATGTCGCCCTCTGCAGACCAGAGGCTTGGGTAAACCGGTTCGTATGCCGCAGATCACGGATGGGCAAGCCTGTCTGTTCGCTACTGAGGGGCATTTTATGGGAGGCAATGTACACCTGCCCATTGACTATGTTGTGCTTGTGCAGGCTAAGAGCTATCTGGCGTTGAAGGAACAGGAAAAATATGAGGTAGCCAGGCAGATCGGCATGATCAATGCCGCCTTGAAAGGCAAAAATGCAATGCTGATGGGACCCGGCAGATGGGGAACCACTACACCGTCTCTGGGTGTTCCGGTGCATTTCACCGAGATCTGTAATATGACGGTACTCTGCGAGATAGCCTCCGTTGAAGAAGGATTTACTCCCGAACTGTCTTATGGCAGTCATTTCTTCCAGGATATTGTTGAATCAGGTATATTTTATGCAGCTATTTTTGACGGACAAAAAGACGTCATATTCCGTCCCGGGCTCATTCTGGACAAGGAAAACATATTAGGAGCCGTTTTGCCTGGAAACACGAAGTTTTCAGACGTGATCCATATCGCAAGGACAGACGGGATGGAAATATTTTCGGACATTGTCGCACAAAAGCTTCTGTGCAGATAAATCGAAGGAAGAAGACCACATCCTCAACCGGGCTTTGTTATGTTCCCATCAGGCTGAAGTGCATATAATCCGCACCATTTGACCATTTCATGTCGGGACTCCAATGCCAGCCGTATCGGTTAAATGCGCGGACAACGTCACCGTCCGGTAAAATGGAATACGGGTTTTCACGGGGCTTCCAGAAGGAGCCGGCCAGGATCTTGCCTTCCCATGTGACAAAATAGTTTTCATTTGGATTGATATCAATGGCAGTGCCGTTGGAGTGCTGTGAAGTGCCGTCCCTGAAGGCGTAGGCTGATACGTCCTTTATGGGGAACTTCTCCGGCCCGTTAAATATTTCATCAAATATTTTGATAACATCTTCGGCAACATTTTTATTAACTATCAAAGTACTCTCTGAAGCAAATTTTTCCCCTTGGGAGTTCAGTTTCCAAACCTTGATGACGATTTTTTTCATGTTAACGTCTGCCTCAGACCTGCTTGTAAACTGTTGTCTTTCTGCGTCGCCTGTGATCAGTTCATTTTTATTCGAATAAGGGATAATTGTAAATGCTTTGTCCAGAGAAAACATGGAGGCTCTGCCGCCGCTGTCGACCGGAGTTACAA
>JAEYON010000041.1 GCA_023411645.1 Bacillota bacterium
ATAATCTCTGTCTTCATCATCTTTGAATAGTAGAACCTCCGATACACTCCGGCACATTATGTGGTATATGGCTTCACAGTGCTTCTCACGCGCTTTTCTGGGCAATTCAATCACCTAACTTTTTTCTATTATCTTAACATAGAACACATGTTCTGTCACTTTTCCCATCATTATTACCCATCCTTTTGTGAGCGGAAATGCATACGGTTTCCTTTGTTGTGAGATGCGTCACTCTTGCGCTCCCACTGTGTAATCCTCCTGTTACGCCCTTTACTTGAGAAACGTCCCCACTAAATCCTCCCTACTAAATCCCCACTAAAAAGGGCTACCGTATATCGGTAACCCTTATCAGCTCACGCATTATAGACCCATTGTTATGTCTAGAGAATCAAAACATAATTATTCTGCTACTCCAATAAATCCAAACCATCTATTGACTCCCCGTTCTGTCCTGATGTTTCCTTAATACCATCGCCTGTCTGAATACTATCAACGGGTTTATTTTCTTGGGTTATTGCAGTAGGATCCGTTAAGTCGCTTTGCGGTATGCTTTCCTCGGAAATGCCTGATGTTGTTTCCGCTGCATCTTTACTGATCAACTGTACACTTCTGGGAAAGACTGCGTCAAATTTGAAATTACCCATATACTCCTTTTGCGCTTTCCCATCAATTGTGAACTTGACCTTTTCAATACCTTCTAATTCTGTCAGGGAATTTACAATCGAATAAATTGTCATCTTTTCTGCATCCTTGCCGCCTGGGTGTTTCGTTTTAAACTCCTTTGACATGTCAACAGTTGCAACCTTACCGCTAATGCTCACCGGAGAAAGAAGCTTTGTCTCAGAAGGGACAGTTCTCAAAAAAGCCACATTATCAGTTGGACCCTTTATTAGTTCATTGACAACTATCGACGCAAGGTTGCTCAAACTCTTTTTTGCATCTGGGGAATCAACATATCTGATTTCCAGCTTAAGCTTCGTATTATCCTTATTTGCAAAATAAAGCCGTATAGGTGTTTTGTCCGATAATTTACCTGCCTCGGCTTCACCTATAACAATACTGCTCACTGGCCGAAGCTCCTCATCCGGACTATCCTGTAATCCCAGTTTCTGCAGAGCACTGCATCCTGGCAGCATAACTGATAAAAACACAATAAGCATAATAATTGAAATGATTCTTTTCATCACACGGCCACCTCACAACTAATCATTGCAGTATCGGTTTTCTATTCCATAATACTGCAAAGTCACTTCCATCTGTGTTATTTTTATGCCAAGGCAGCCATCAGTATGCTCTATCAAATAAATTTTTATTATAAACGCATGAAGGGCCATGAATACCATAGAGCAATTGTTGTTAATTATTTGTCAATCTTGCAGAAAAGAATATCCGTAATGGCTATTACGTCTTCATCCACTACACTATAACATATTTCCAGGCCCTTTCTTTCGCCCTTTACAATTCCTGCAGCCTTTAACTTTGAAAGGTGCTGTGACACAGTGGATTGAGGCAATTGCAAACACTCTTGTATTTTTGATACATTACAACTGTTCTCTATGAGCCCTTTAATTATGCAAAGCCTATGCGGATGGGAAATTGCTTTCAATTTCTCAATCTGTACATCCAATTCCTTAGTATACATCACCAATCCTCCAAAACTAAACGCTATATATTGAAAACTCAAAATTCAAAAATACAATAATACCAACAAAATCGCTTACAAGCTGATTCCTTCGATTACGGAAAGCAAATGATGCTAATATCCGACAAGAAAATTCTTTCACCCCTACCATATCAGTTTATTTCATCATGTTCAAGTACCTGAAAAATAAAAGTCTGGACCTTTTGTTTCCAATCCGTTATTGCTACAACATATTTTACAAAACAAAATAAACATAACTGTAATGCTCCTTTATAAGCTACAACTATTCACCTGTATAATTATAATCGTTTAAAGAAATGGCCCTGCTTTTAGTTTGTTTTTCCATGCTGATAAATGCATTTTTCATAGAAATATCCATCTGGGAGAAATGTCTCCCACTAGTCCCGTATCTCGGAAAAAACGTCCCCCATTCGTCCCGCTTCCAAATAAGCAATAATTGTATCATTTTACATAGCTTTTGTGTACTTGTCGGCAAATGAACTGGCGCAATAACTTTCCGGTTTAATTTTTGGAACAAAGCTCAAACCCTTAACCATACCGACCATTTCATTAATGAGACTTTTTGTAGGCCCTTTTGTGCCCACATCAATATGGAATTCAAAAGTGACACCTTTACTTTGCATGCTGGAACTAACAGCCTCACATATTCTTTTCATCCTCGCTTCATCAAATAAATACGCAAGCTGCAAACTAGCACATGTTTCAAGGTAAATTTTTTCTCTTAGATTCGTAACAGGTCTTTGCATATCATACTTGTGCAGAAAACCGATTGCGCCTTTACCAATCCGATGTATAAGAATACAGGATACGAATACTGTTTTTAAACCGACTTGTGAGTCGGTACCAACAGATATTCTGTAAGCGCTGTCAGTGTCTGCTTTTATGAATTCAATGATATCACAGCATACCTGTTCAAAATTCAGTCCGTCCTTCTTCAGACTCCGAAAAACAGTGTTCTCGTCAATAATAAGTGAATTCCCAAGTAGCATTGATGCAACCTCCTATTCCAAATTGAAGAATTACCATATGTGCCCGATATAAAACAAACCCTGTGAAGAGTCTCTAATCACAGGGTTTTCTTTGTCATTAATTTCGGAGCAACATAAGTAAAGTCGGCATATTTGAAAAATAACGCCTGCAAATTACTCATACATTCCTCCTCATCAACACATATTCAATTTCAATATTAACATATGAAATTTACAAAATCAATTGGCAAGATGTTGAAACTGTAGGCTTTGAGGAACAACTTAAGCATCTTTATAGAAGCGCCTCCCATTTGGTTTATTTGAGAAACGTCCCCTTTCCCCTGGTTTATTTGAGAAACGTCCCCATTTTTCCTGATCACCCTTTTGTGAGAAACGTCCCCTACATTTCCCCTACATTCATTCATAACAAGCTGTCAATTCTGTCCTTATCAAAACCAACAATTATCGTGCCATCAATATCTATTACAGGAACACCCATTTGGCCCGATTTTCTGATCATTTCGGCAGCTGCTTCTTTGTCCCTCGAGACATCAATATCATCAAATTTAACGTTTTGAGACTCGAAATACTTTTTTACCATCTTGCAATATACACATGTCGGTGTTGAATAAATAATTACACTCATATCAACTCTCCATAAAACCTATTCTTCCTGATCTCTCCTACAAGCTTTTTACATAGTTCGCAATTGCTTTACCAGCCAATGCGCCTTGACCCACCGCAACAGAAATCTGCTTAAAATCGCTAGCGCAATCGCCAGCGGCAAATAGTCCCTCCAGATTTGTCTGCTGCTTTCCATCAATCACAACAGTATTTCCCTGTGCCAAAACACCAAGTTTACGTGCAAAATCAACGCTGGATGCGCTCTCATATGCTACAAAAATTCCATCGATCTCTTCACTCGTACCATCTGTAAAATGAATTCTCTGCAAAAAATCGGATCCATCCAGTTTCGAAATCTGACGCGTATCGATCCTGAATTGACCTGCTTCTTCATCATATTTACTACTGGCTTCCATCGGCTTACCATTTGTATAAATGGTAATATTTTTGGTGAATGTAAGAAGTTCTTGTGCCTCGTGTATCGCATAATCCTTGTTTCCAAGGACGCCAACCTTTAAATTGTTAAAGAAAAATCCGTCACAGGTAGAGCAATAGCTTACGCCTTTCCCTTCAAACTTCACCAAGTTCTCAATCCTTATAACTTTATTCGGCTGTCCCGTCGCAAGCAGCAACGCCTTACTTGAGTAATGATTTTTAGCTGTTGTTATTCTGAAAAAATCATCCTTTTCAATCGAAATAACCTCATCCTCAATAACCTCAGCGCCAATCCTTTTTACCTGCTCCTCTCCGTCTGCCAGCAGTTGTTTTCCGCTAATCGTCTGAGCAAAGCCAAAATAATTGTCTATCTTGTCAGCCTTCAACAGCCTGCTGTCATTCCTTCCTATAATGAGAGTGTTCAGATTGGATCTGACCGTGTAAAGTGCCGCGGATAATCCTGCGGGTCCTTTCCCAATAATAATTACATCATACATGACAAAATCCTTTCCTATCAAAAATACAACACTATAGTATCTGCTTTTACAGCGATTTGCAACCGCATTCTTACCAGCGAAGATCAATCAAAATCCATCGTTTATCCCATTAAGCGTAAATATTCCCTAACAACTATTTCTAATACTAATACTACCAACAATGCAAGAAGCATTAACAAAATACATCCATTATTTCAGAGCAACCTAGCAAATGTTTGTAACAACAATCCCCTTAGTCACATATTATGTCAATAGATAATACTATGTATACTCGCTGAGGAGGGTTCGTATGTCCAATAGTCCGCATAACAGTAACACAAATGATTGTACGCTCCTTTTCTTTATACTCATTTTTCTGTTGCTCTTCTATGACAATAGCGGAATAGGTATTCTAAAAAACGGGAAACGTTGTGAAAATACATGTAGAAGGGATGATTCCCTGTTGTTCTTCATACTAGTGTTCCTCAAGCTTTTTTATTGCTGAATAAAACACACTTCTATGGTCAAAAAGCAGGAACATATTTGTAACGGCCTTCATAGAATATATTGTTATTCATATAGCCGGAGGCTGTCTTATGGCTCTTTTTAATAATATGTCTGGTACATTGAGAAAGTTATTTGACGAAGGCCTCGATGAGGTCCTGATTTTTGCAATCATTTTTGTCATTATACTCTTGACCGGAAACGATTCAGATTTTGGAGAAAACCTAGGTATTGTTCCCATTCTAATTATTGGTGCATTTCTCTTGATATTTGCAGGCGTTTGCAGGGTTGAGGAAGATCCGCAATAATGGGACCAATAATGGGGACAGTTCTCAAAAACTATTCGGACAATGGGGACAGTTCTCAAAAACTAAACATATTTGACAGGATTATAGAAGTAATAGTTTTGACTAAATAAATATATACAAGTGGGAGGCATCATCATGACGAATGGTTTTAATAAGAAGTTGGCAGATCTGCTCGGAAAAATGGACGATAAAGTGCTGCAGACAAAAATAAACACTGCTATCGACATGCTAAAAAACGGTGATACGGAGGATTTGGCCAAAAAACTAAATAAAATGGATAAAAATGAATTTATGACAAAGCTTAATGAGATTGATGAAAGCAGGCTGAAGGATTTAAACCTTAACAAAGCCGAACTCAAGCAGAAAATGAGCAGCATAGACCTGGATACAGTAAAAAAAATGCTAGGTGAAAAAGGGCCAGAGATCATAGAAAAAATTAGAGACATTATTAATTAAAAAATGAATATATTATTAGTGCCTATGCTTCGGGGGGATTGAGTCATGAGTAATGATCTTGGCAAAAAAGTTCAACAAATTGCACAAATGCTGGGTCAGGAAGAATTGCCCGATAACATGAAAGAGCTTGTAGCTCTGCTGGCATCCTCATTAGGCAAAAACAACAAAGAGGGGGACGTTTCTCCCGATAATGCGGGGAGGGACGTTTCTCAACCAGAGTACAAGGAAGTAGACGCTTCTTCCCAAAAGACCTCTCAGGACAGCACTGTCAGCGATAGGTCGCAAAATACAGAACCATCCGTAAATCCAGAAATACTCAATACGGCTTTGAAGGCAATGGATCGAATCAATTCGGCCAATGATCCGCGAGTAAACCTGCTTCAAGCCATAAAGCCATTTATGAATACACGGCGGCAGAAAAAGATAGGAAATTGCATTCAGTTACTGCAATTGACCTCTATAAGCAAACTGCTCAATGACCGTGAAAAATAGGGGAGGCGAGTGGATGCCTTACAAAAGGCCAATGCCTGGCTCAAAAAAGTACATATCCCCGTTTTATAATACATATCCCTCACACCCGCTAAACTCCATCGGAGTTTCTTTGAATAAGGAAAAGGGGTTTTTCGGCATACCGCTGCCTAATGAAGTAGAAGCTTTCCCTGACAATACCACGGAAAAAAACTCTCCCCGAAAACAGTTGTCCGGAATTATTAAGTTCATACAAAAGAATGTTAAAATTGAAGAACTCATATTGATTGGTCTGATCATTCTGCTGCTTGATGAATCGTTCGAAGACGACCTTCTGCTCATCGTTTTAATCTATATCCTTTTATTTTGAATAAATTTAAGTTAAATACAAAAAATAAACAGGCCATAAAATGTACTGACTAATATGCTAAATTATTGCTTTTATTTTGCTTATTACATATAACAAAAGAGGAGACGAGCAACAATGCAAAGGAAGACAGTATTACTCATCCTGATAACTATTTTTATTGTATTTACCCTGTTTTTTTATACACAATTTCCAAACATACTCAGCCGAAGTATTACTACACTTTCCGGGTATGGTTCCTCCGGAGATGAGGTCACGAAAATCCAAACCCGTCTGTCAGCATGGGGATATTATAATGGAGGCATTGACGGCCTGTATGGATATTTGACATACAGTGCAGTCAAAGAGTTTCAAAGGAAAAACGGTCTCACAATAGATGGAATAGCCGGCCCGCAAACGCTGGCTGCCCTCGGTCTTCCCACAGGCACTCAGCAGGGCGTCTCTGAGAGTCCCGGTGCCAGCGCGGATACAGGTGATTTGTACCTGCTGGCAAGATTGATTCACGGTGAGGCACGAGGAGAACCTTACGAAGGTAAAGTCGCTGTTGGTGCCGTAGTGCTTAACAGGACAAGAGATTCAAGGTTTCCAAGTACACTTGCTGGGGTGATCTATCAACCCGGTGCATTTGATGCTGTTTATGACGGGCAAATCAATCTCGCCCCTGACACAAGCTCAATCAACGCTGCAAGAGATGCCCTAAATGGATGGGATCCATCATATGGCTGTATCTACTACTACAATCCCAGCACAGCAACAAGTTCTTGGATCTGGTCACGACGCATTGTAGTAAGAATAGGCAATCATAACTTTGCAGTGTGAGCAGGCAAAAGGTTGAGTTGCTATAAGGTTAATAGTGCCGCATCTGTGAGAACTGTCCCCATTTAGTTCGTCCCATTTAGTCCCCACTTATTTATGCTCTAGATTCTTATAGGTGCTGACGAGGTAGACGGCAAGCGTTGTGAAAAAAGCGGTTGTGAAAGCCCAGCCGGAAAAATAGCGAAACAGTTGGCTTTCGCTTGAATAGATAAAGTAAATAACGGCGGCAAATACTATACTAAAAAGAAGTAAGCTCAGCGTTATACTCCAAAATCCCCGGTCGGCAAATGCCTTGCCGGTCTTAAAGGCCTTTTCGACCCCTTTAGATGCTGCAATATACCACATGTAAATATATATACTGAAAAAAGACAGGCACATAAAGAAGACGCCGATTGTCACAATATCCATGAATATCGCGGCAATCAGAAGATTGGAACCGGCCGTCATGGCCGCCCTTGTAAAAATGATAGCCGGAACAGAAGCAACCAACAGAAACACAGCGAGCAGCAATGTGAAAAGTGCGGTTTTTAAACCCATAATAAAAAACTTGAAAAAATACTTTTTTAAGCCTTCAAAAAACAGACATCTCTTTTTATTGCCTTTTACCAGCCCATCCTCAGTAATCATTAAAAATCCAGGCAGCAGTATGCCGATCGCCGTCGATGCTATTATTGTCATTGCCGCCAGCGTTACCAAAATCATCGAGATATTCTCAGGATCAATCAACATCTGCAAAACAGACAGTATGCCTTCAAAGAATCCTCCACCAGTCATGTTGACAATGCCGATAATCATTGCCATCAGCGGAATGAACGCGTTGAAAACAGCAGCAGCAAGCATAATGGCACCAATCATTATCAGTATAAAAGGTCTCTTTATAACAGCCTGTATCGTTGTTTTAAAAATATTCATATAATCTTTCCCCCGAACCGATCTATGCATTTTACTCTCAAAGTCCTTTCATACTTAGACTGATCCTTTTTTTATCAGAGTCCACCGCCAGAACCTTTACCTTTACAATATCACCCACAGACACAATATCCATTGGACGTTTAACAAATCTGTCTGCCAGCTCTGAAATGTGAACAAGGCCGTCCTGATGCACTCCAATGTCCACGAACGCCCCAAAGTCTGCCACATTTCTCACGGTTCCTGTCAGCACCATCCCTTGCTTCAGGTCTGCAATGTCCAATACATCCGTTTGAAGAACAGGCTTGGGCAGTTCATCCCTGGGATCGCGTCCGGGTTTCATCAGCTCACTGATAATATCACGCAATGTAGGAACCCCAACGCCGATGGCCGCCGCAACCTCGCCAATACCTCGCTTTTCCACTTCCTTGGGCAAATTGTCCAGTTTCCTGTCCTGTACATCCTCCAGCTTATATCCCAGCGTTTTCAACATTTTCTCAGCAGCCGTGTAAGCCTCGGGATGTACGGATGTATTGTCCAGAATACTTTTTCCGTCCTGAATCCTCAAAAAACCGGCGCACTGCTCAAACGCTTTATCCCCAAGCTTCTTTACCTTTTTTAACTCCTGCCTGCTCATGAAACGTCCATTACTCTCTCTATATTCTACAATATTTTTAGCAACAGTCGCATTAATACCTGAAACATACGAAAGTAATGAAGGAGATGCGGTATTCAGATCTACGCCGACACTATTTACACAATCCTCTACAACACCACTCAACGTTTCTCCCAGCCTTTTTTGATTCATGTCATGCTGATATTGCCCAACGCCAATCGCCTTTGGATCAATCTTCACTAGCTCTGCCAGCGGGTCCTGAAGCCTTCTGGCAATGGAAACAGCACTTCTGAGAGATACATCAAATTCGGGAAATTCTTCAGCTCCCAGTTTAGAAGCTGAATACACTGATGCGCCCGCCTCACTTACCACCATATAATAAACTTTTCTGGATGTCTTTTTCAATACATCGGCGGTAAATATCTCCGTTTCCTTTGAAGCTGTACCATTACCAATAGAAATTATGTCTACCTTAAATTGGTCAATCAACCGCAGTATGACTCTTTCCGCTTCCTCCACCTTGTTTTGAGGCGGTGTGGGATATATGACAGTCGTAATCAGAACCCGACCGGTATCGTCAACAACAGCAACCTTACAACCGGTTCTATACGCAGGATCAAGTCCCAGAACCACCCTTCCCTTTACCGGCGGTTGCAGCAGCAGGTTTCGCAGATTCTCCGCAAACACCTTCATCGCCTGTTCGCCAGCCAACTCAGTCATCTCATTCCTGACCTCGTTTTCCATAGAAGGAGAAATAAGGCGCTTATAAGAATCTTCTACTGCATTTTCAACATATTCCGATGTAACGGATCTGGTCTTTCTTACGTACTTTGACTTTAGATATGCTATGACAAGCTCCTCAGGCACTTCAATTCGCGCCCGGAGAAATTCTTCCTTTTCGCCTCTATTGATTGCCAGAATCCTGTGCTTTGCAATTTTCGACACCGGTTCTCTGTAATCATAGTACATCCTGTAAACGGAGTCCCCCTCCTTCACGGCCTGTGTTACCACGGTACCATGCTTGAAAAACAACTCCCGTACGACCTTTCTGGTCTCTGCATTGTCGGATATTTCCTCCGCAATGATGTCCATTGCGCCGGACAACGCTTCCTCATTGCTGCCTACACCTTTTTCAGCATCCAAATAAGCAGATGCAATATCATTAATATTACCCGACACGATCTCCTGGGCCATTAGTATTGCCGCCAACGGCTCCAGGCCTTTTTCACGGGCAATGGATGCCCTGGTCCTTCTCTTAGGTTTAAACGGTCTGTAGATATCCTCGATTTCCTGTACACTTTTACTTGCGTCAATAGCTGCAGAAATCTCATCAGTCAGCTTGCCCTGCTCATCAATTAGCCGTCTGACAGCATTCCTTCGCTCCTCCAGATTTCGTAAATAAACCAGCCTTTCATAAAGTTCTCTAAGCACCTGGTCATCCAGTTCACCGGTTAGTTCCTTCCTGTAACGGGCAATGAATGGGATCGTGCAGCCATCATCCACAAGCTTGATAGTATTTTGTACCTGAAATGGCTTAAGATTAAATTCCTGAATCAATTGGGCCGTTATATCCGCCATGCTGCTTTACTCCTTTTTCTAGGCTTCTTCGACTTTCTACGCTTTTGTAGCTTTCTATGCTTTTGAAACTCATCAGATCATTATACGGTACTATTCAGTAGCTATGTTTCTTGTTATTGTGCAGCTATCGTTTCAGCTATTACACAATATCTATGATAATCTAAACAGTTAACTTTATAAAACACGACCGATTGTCTCCAATGAATCAAAAACAAAATCCGGCTTTACATCGGATTTCTCCACATCCTGCGGGGACGTTTCTCCACTGAGCACCAAAATTCCTGTTATCCCGTTATTTACCGCTGTGGCAATGTCTGTATAAAGCCTATCCCCGACAAACGCAAGCTCATCATTTTCCCTTCCTGTGATCAGCTTTATCATATCGACAGTTTCAATAAACGGTTTCCCAAGATACTTTGGTTTGACCCCCGTTGAAGCTTCTATCATTGCGCACATCGCACCGCAGTCGGGGATGAATCCATCCTCTGTCGGGCAATTCAAATCCATGTGTGTTGCCAGAAATTTTGCCCCGTTTCGAATAAATGTGCATGCCTGGGAGATTTTCTCATACGTCAGCGTTGTATCAAAGCTCATAACAACTACATCGGGATTCTCTTCAACCAACCGGACGCCTCCCTTGATAAAGCTTTCCCTGAGCAGCTCCGTCCCCACTAGGAAGACACTTGACTGAGAATATTTTTCGTTCAAATATTTAATTGTAACGTCTCCTGATGTAACAATTTTCTCCTCTTCTATATAGCATCCCATTGCTGCAAGCTTCTTTTGATAAAAAGCACTGGTCCGGGACGAGTTGTTAGTAAAAAACAGAAATTCTCTGCCCGTTTTGTTCAGCTTGCCCAGAAAATCCAGTGAACCTTCGATCAGCCTGTTTCCAAGGTAAAAAGTTCCGTCCATATCTAGCACAAAAAGACGTTTCTGTTTTAAGTCCATCAGATTCTCAGTCATAGAACCTCCTGGTCAATATATCTGTGAACTCCTCCAGTTTACCTTTTTCGGCACAGAAGCGCAGCATCGTGTACTTGTCCCTTTGATACATTGCTTTCATCATACTCTCCACAAAAACGTCACGACTGACACCCAATTCTCCGGGGGTTATGGCAGCTCCAATCTTTTGGAGCAATCCTGTTACCTGTTCCACAGCAGGGTAATTAATCCCTGCTGGCAGCATATCGGCAGCTAGTTCATAAAGCATTGCTGTTACAACCGTACCGACTCCGACGGCATTTCCATGAAGAGCATGGGCATCGCCTGCCTCAATTGCTTTAACCTCCCAGTAATGAGCAATCTGATGCTCCGTACCGGAAGCAGGCCGTGAGACACCCACAAGCCCCATTGAAACACCGGTTAGTATCAACGCCTCAATGAGATACCGGATAGCTTGTTCTTCCCTGGCAGCCAAACCTTCCGTACTTTCAATACATCTATCCACGCCTCTTTGCACGAGACTTGCCGTTGTCATGCAATAATACTCATCCTGCAAAATATTGGCCAGCTTCCAATCTGCAAGAGCGGTCAGCTTCCCAAGCACATCACCGAATCCCGCCTGGATCATTACCATTGGCGCGTTCTGCATGATCGAAGTATCAGCGAAGATAGCACAGGGATATTTCCCAGGGACAGTAATTTTTTTATGGTTGATGATAACCGGAGATACTACAGAAGCGTACCCATCCATAGAAGGTGCGGTACCTGCGATCGCAAAGGGTATGTTCATTCTGAAGCAGACTAAACGGCAAATATCATTTATTACACCTGATCCTACTGCAAGTACAAACGAGGTATCCTGTTCCATTTCTAACAAAAGTCTTCCAATGGTGTGTTCATCCGGTAAAAGATCATGCTCTCCAGTTTCAAATACAAACGACTTAAGCCGAAAGCCTTCGCTCTCAAGCCTGTTTATGACTGTTTCACCAAATACGCTATATGTATTCATATCAGATAAAACAAAAAGCTTTCCACTTTTGTATGTCCCAAGAAAATCAACAAGGTCGTCGAGAATACCGTTTTGGACAACAATTTTTTCTATGTCAACAGAATGCTTTCTTCCACAAGCGCAAACAAACGACAGTCCCGGCATTTCTTCAATTCTTGTCTGCAATAAATCCTTCATTCTTTTCTTCTCCTCATTTTTGGCCATAATATGCATTCTTGCCGTGCTTCCTTAAAAAATGCTTATTAAGCAGTGCTTCAGGCACCGCCCTGATACTCGGATTCAACGTGCGCGTGGCATATGCAGTTTGAGCGATCTGCTCCAACACAACGCTATTATGAACAGCCTCATCGGGATCCTTTCCCCATGTAAACGGGCCATGGCTTGCCACAAGAACACCGGGTACATACATGGGATCCCTGCCCTCAAATGCCTCAATGATTACATTCCCGGTCTGCGCTTCATACTCACCTTCAATCTCTTCCGCCTTCATGGGGCGTGTACACGGTACTTCACCATAATAATAATCTGCATGAGTAGTCCCGAAGCATGGTATCCCCAACTGAGCCTGTGCCCAGGTAGTCGCCCAGGAGGAGTGTGTATGAACAATCCCGCCAATGCCGGAGAATGCCTTATACAGAGTCAAATGCGTCGGAGTGTCCGACGAAGGCCTGAATTTTCCCTCTACAATATTTCCATCCAGATCCAATACGACCATATGCTCTAATGTCATATCTTCATATCGGACACCACTGGCCTTAATAACAACAAGACCTTCTTTTCTATCTATACCGCTGACATTTCCCCAGGTATATACTACGAGTCCGCGCTCAGGCAGCTCAAGATTAGCCTCGAGGACACTTTTTTTCAGACTGTCAAGCATGCTATGTCACCTCGCAAATAAAAATTTATAAATAAACTTTACCATACCTGTCACTGACAGTCCATAGCTTAGGGGGACACTTCTCAACTTTACCCTCGGGGACACTTCTCAACTTTACCCTTGGGGACACTTCTCAATTTAACGTCAAAACAACAAAGAAAAACAGAGGCCATCTCTGAACAACAATGCAATACAAAATATATTTTCATGCATTTTTCAAGAAACGTCCCCTGTTTTTTCCCTGTTCTATCCTGTGAGCTATCTCATGTTCTGATGAAATCAAGCACTTGTTGAGAAACGTCCCCCTACCTGAGAAACGTCCCCCTTAGTTGGTTCCTATATGTTGGTTTCCCGCATTATCAGCGGCACTTGCCGTTTTTGGAGTTTACGGCTTTTTCAAATCGTCCTTCGCCAGCATTCTCTCCCAGTTGATCATTGGAAACGTCAGGTTTTACCTTTTTATCTATCCCACTAACCTTCTTCTTTTTACTAGACATCAGTTATCCTCCTTTCATCATCTAATATCTCCTACTTTCTTATTATTTGCATTTATTTGAAAATTATGTCTGGACATTGCATATACACAAATAATGGATAGCATTAGCCCCCATTGATTGCAACAAATTGCTGCTTCATCACCTCATATGCTCTGCATATCCTCTAATTGTGCTCCTCCCAGTCAGCGCTGCGCCCAACTGCTTTCTCCCATCCCTGTAGCAATTCCCGACGCCGCACATGCTCCATATCGGGGCTGAACATCACATCACAGCGCCATTTCTCCTTGATGGAAGAACTGTCCCCCCAAATTCCAACGGCAAGTCCAGCAAGATAAGCAGCCCCAAGAATAGTTGTCTCCCTGATCATAGGACGGCAGATCCGTTTGTCCAGAATATCAGCCTGAAACTGCATAAGAAAACTGTCCCTGCATGCACCACCATCGACCTTTAGTTCAACGATATTCATTCCGGTATCCTGCTCCATTGCTTTAACAAGCTCGTAACACTGATAAGCAATCGATTCCTGCGCAGCGCGTATAATGTGCTCCCGTGTCGTACCGCGCGTTATTCCAATGATACATCCGCGTGCATACATATCCCAATAAGGTGCACCCAGGCCCGTAAAAGCAGGCACAAAGTACACACCACCCGTATCATTCACTTTCTTTGCATAGGTCTCTGCTTCACAGCTCTCGCTGATCAAATTCATTTCATCACGTATCCATTGAATGACCGCGCCACCTACAAATACACTGCCTTCCAGCGCATATTGCACCTTACCGTCCAATCCTATGGCTATGGTCGTTAAAAGACCGCTTTTACTTTCACAAAGCATATTCCCCGTATTCATAAGCAGAAAACAGCCTGTGCCGTATGTGTTCTTTATTTCCCCTTTATCAAAACAGCACTGCCCGAACAGCGCGGCCTGCTGATCACCGGCTATTCCCGCTATTGGGATTTTTCTTCCCTCTATTGTTGCATAACCATAAATCTCGCTTGAATTTCGCACCTCGGGTAATATTATCCGGGGTATGTCAAGCTCCATGAGCATCCTGTCGTCCCATTCAAGCTCTCTAATGTTATAAATCATAGTGCGGGAAGCATTTGTATAGTCAGTAACATGCTCTCTACCTTGGGTCAGATTCCAGATCAACCAGCTATCAACAGTCCCAAAAAGGATTTCACCGCGTTCTGCACGCTCCCTCACACCATCTACATGATCGAGTATCCATTTAATCTTTGTACCTGAAAAATAGGCATCCGGAATCAACCCTGTTGTATATTGAATGTATCCGGCAAGCCCTCTCTCTTTTAGATCCTCCACAATATCCGCCGTACGGCGGCATTGCCAGACGATAGCGTTGTAGACCGGAAGTCCGGTCGTTTTATCCCAAAGAATAACAGTCTCTCGCTGATTAGTTACACCAATTCCGGCAATGTCATTAATGTCAACTCCGCTTTTGGCGATGACCTCTTCCATCACCCCAAACTGACAAGTACAAATCTCCATTGGATCATGCTCCACCCACCCCTCTTTAGGGTAGTGTTGAGTCAATTCCTTCTGACAGATACATACGATATTCTGCTGCTGGTCAAATATGGCCGCACGGGAACTGGATGTTCCCTGATCCAACGCTAAAATATATTTCCCCACAAGTTCTACCTCCATTCTCACCAGGCATTTATCTACACATCAGAAACAGCTATATCACATGTTGCCACAAACCGAACATCCAGTCCGCAGACCTTTTCAACAACAATCTGTCCCAAATATACCGGTGCTTGCAGCAAGACCCCGTTGAGCTCCTGCATTGCTGCGGAAATAAGAGCCTTAGGTATAGCCCTGTCGGTTTTTACGGGACAAAGGCGATGCAAACCACCCGTCACTCGTACAGTCGAGGTAATAACCCTTACGGGATTGGACAACTCTTCCCGGCCATACTTTTCTCCCCTCTGACAGCAATGTCCGGACACCGTGTTGTTATTATTCTCATCTACGTTTAGATGGCAGCCTCTCGGGCACACAATACAGATAAGTTCGGTCATTAGAATACCTCCTTATCTCGACTACTCGCTTTTGTTGTCTTATCGTTTGAATAAACCGGCTTATTATCCGAATGAATCGGTTTATCGTCCGGATGAATCGGTTTATCGTCCGGATGTATCGGCTTATCCTTCAAATGAACCGATTCTTTCTCTGGATGGTCCGGATTATCTGCTTCCCCAATAGAAACCTCAATAAACTCTGTCTGCACCAGTTCAAGTAATTTCCGAGGCAATACAATGTGCTGCATTTCACCGGGAGCTAGATACTCCCTTTTATACTTCGCAATCGGTATTCCATTTGATGTTACTAGAATAATGCTCTCCGCACAGACGCAATTTACTCTAAAAAACACATCAATAATATTCTCTACCCGCTGTACGCAGATTTTCTGCGGTACAGTATATGTTACACATTTCCCGTTTTTCACTTCCAACAGACGACAATCTTTTTTGTCTCCACTTACTTTTAAATTTCCGTCCTCTGCACTATCCTTACACACAGTTTTATCACCATGGACTTTTATATCTCGCTCTGCTGCTTCATCCTGCACAAATCCAACTGTGGTTTTTTCCCGCACAAATCTAGCGGCAGCCTTACCCGCACGCTGACTCTCGGCAGTGACAAAATCCACGAGATCATGCACATGCACTACATTTCCGCAGGCAAATATTCCGGGAATAGAAGTTTCCATATTTTCATAGACGACCGCACCGTTTGTACGTGGGTCAATAGTAATCCCAGTCTGGCGTGTCAGCTCATTTTCCGGAATAAGTCCTACCGACAGAAGCACTGTGTCACAGTCAAAGGCAATCTCAGATCCGGGAATAGGCTTCCTGCTCTCATCAACCCTTGATACGACCACACTCTCCACCCGTTCTCTTCCTCTTATTTCTGTAATTGTATGAGAGAGGTATAATGGTATGCCATAATCATGAAGACATTGAACAATATTGCGGTTCAGACCTCCCGAATAAGGCATCACTTCAACACAGGCCAACACCTCGGCTCCCTCCAGCGTCATGCGCCGAGCCATGATTAGCCCAATATCACCGGAACCGAGAATGACTACCCTTTTCCCAACCATATACCCTTCGATATTAATGTAGCGCTGTGCGGTTCCTGCTGTAAAAATACCGGCCGGTCGAGTACCCGGTATACCTATGGCGCCTCTTGTGCGCTCCCGGCAACCCATAGCCAGCACGATAGATTTGGCCTGAAGAATTCTGTATCCGTCATTCCTGCTGACAACATGCACCTGCCGCTCCGGTGTAATCTCAAGTACCATCGTGTCCAGATTTACCTCAACCTTAGTATTCTGCAGCATTTTCAAGAAACGTCCCGCGTATTCCGGACCGGTCAGCTCCTCCTTGAAATAGTGCAGACCAAAGCCATTATGGATGCATTGATTGAGTATGCCTCCCAGTTCCCTGTCACGCTCCACAATGAGGATCTTCTCAAGGCCGTGCTCATATGCCGTCAGGGCCGCGGCGAGTCCGGCCGGTCCTCCTCCGACAACAATTAGGTCATACATCTGCCGAACCTCCTTTTGTCTCGCCTGTCAGTATATTTGTTCCGGCCTTATCCTGTAAAACCTGAATTGGTGGAATGTTCAACTCCCGCGAAAGAAGTTCAAGCACCTTCGGCCCGCAGAATCCGCCCTGGCATCGTCCCATACCGGCATTGCACCGGCGTTTTACGCCATCGAGAGAGCAAGGCGGTATAGGTGAACGGATAGCATCCAGAATCTCTCCCTCTGTTACAGTCACACATCGGCAGACCACACGCCCGTATGACGGATTTTTTCTGATAAGCTTAATCTTCTCATCCGTGGACAAATCCTTAAAACGCACAATTTTTCTGGTATCAATATGTTTCTTCTTATTACTCAGATTTAGTCCGCACCCACGTAGCAAATCAACAGCCATAACTGCGATTGCCGGCGCAGCAGAAAGACCGGGGGACTTAATACCCGCAAGATCAATGAATCCCGGCGTGCCCTCTGCCTCTTCAATGATAAAATCGTCTTTGTTACTAGCTGCCCTTACTCCTGAAAAGTTCCTTATGGAGTCCCTCAAATTAACCGACGGCACAGATTTAATTGCCATTTGCGCTACATGAGCAAGCCCCTGGGCAGTTGTTGCCACATCATCCGGATCATCAATCAGTTCATTATTGGGACCAACTATAAGATTTCCGTGCACCGTCGGAGCGACAAGAGTTCCTTTCCCGATTTTAGTGGGACATTGAAAAATAATATTTGAAACACGGTCGCCTTCATTTTTATCCAGCAGATAATACTCACCGCGGTTAGGGATTATTTTAAATGTTGGTTTTGCAACCATGTTGTGTACTTTGTCGGCATGCACTCCGGCTGCATTGATCACATATCTGGCCTCAAAGTCTCCTCTTGCAGTATAGATCCGGTAACCGCCGCTTACCTTGGATATTCCTTTCACGCAGGTAGAAAGACGCAGTTCAGCGCCATTCCTTACAGCCGTTTCCGCAAGGGCAAGTGCGAACTCCCACGGACTGACAATCGCCGCTGTTGGGGCATGGAGCGCGCCAACAGCTGACTGATTAAGAGCGGGTTCCATTTGTCTGAGCTTCTCCGCATCCAGAATAACAATGCCAGGCACCCCATTTTTTATACCCTGTTCATACAGGACATTTATAGAAGCCATTTCTCTTTCTGAAAAAGCAATGACCAAAGAACCACACTGTCTGTAAGGAACGTCAAGCTTTTGACATAATTCCTTTGCAAGCATTGAGCCTTTTACATTAAGCTTCGCCATTAACGTACCTGGCTCGGGATCGTATCCGGCATGTATGATTGCACTGTTTGCCTTTGTAGTACCCTGTGCTACATCATTCTCCCGTTCCAGCGCAACCACTGAAAGTTTGTACCTCGACAGCTCATAAGCTGTCGCTGCACCAATAATTCCACATCCAATAATCGCTACATCCAGCATACTATTCCTCCTGCATTCAGCAAAAAAGGGACCTGAAAGGCCCCTTGTAACATGCTCAAACAAATTTGGTTTTATTTCTGGTTATCAACAGCCCATTTTGCGGCTTCCTTTATTTTCTCCTGATGCTTCGGGTCAACCTTGTTGTTGTAGTGGTTTCTGCTATTCAGAAAATGAATGTCAAAAACTCCGTCCATGTTGTTGTTTTTCACTGCATCCAGATTGGTCCCACGTTTATAACCGCCGCTTCTTGAAGCTATTGTCTTGTTTGCCGCATATTTATCCATTCCTGCATGGGGATACCCAGTCATGCAGGCAGCAATCTCGTAATCATCTACCTTTACAATAATCGCTCTTCTCTCCCAGCTCCATACACCACTAAATATTTTTTTCATTATAGCGGTATCTTCTTTTGTAAGCGTTTCACAATCGGCATGATTCGTTCCGTAGGTTCTCTTTATTTTAAAGCTCTTGCCGGTCAATATATCATATACAGTAGCAGTGTCCCCTCGTGCAAATATTTTTTCCACATTGCCATACCACTTCAACAAATAGTCTTCTTTCTTCTTATTACCTGCACCTTTACCGTCAGTACCTGTACCATCGGAAACAGTCTTTGTCTCAGCATCAGTACCGGAGGTGTCTGTATCTATCACATCTTCTTCACTTTCGGATGTGTCTTCAGTTGCTCTTACATCTGTCACAGCAGTCCCACCGCTGATCAATTCGTCTATCAGAGATAACGTAACATATCCTGCAACCCCGTCAGCCTCGATACCATTGTCCTCCTGCAATCCGAGAACCGCCCTTTTTGTTGCCGGTCCATAGAACCCAGTAGCCTTTGTGCCGAGATATCCAAGCTTTATCAGGTTTTTCTGCAGTGCTGCGACATGCTCATTATCGTCGCCCTCCTGCATCAATTTTGAAGGGTCAGCAGATGACTTTACCCTGCCCATTAGTTTGTCCAGCAGCTTAAGAGTCGCTTCGCCCGCAATTCCATCATCCTCATATCCATAATCATTCTGGAGCTTTTTAACTGCTTCCTCAGTCAAATCTCCATAATAGCCGGTTATGTCAGACGAAAGATAATTCAACTTAATTAAGTCCTGTTGTAATGCTTTGACTTCGCTGCCCTCCGACTCCTTTTGCAGCACGCCGTATGATGCAGAAACAGCAACCGAATCCAACACCATAACAAGAGCAAATGCAATTGCCATGATAAAGGATCTTCTTTTTTTGAGCATATGTAGAATCTCTCCTTCCCACTTACGAGGTTAGTTGCCGGGTTAGGCGAAAGAGACTGCCCTCCATACTCATGTCGCTAATATAAATCAGCCAGCATCAGTTATGGATTCACCCCATTTTTATTTCCCCCGTTCCCCTGCGCTGTCTTCTCCAGAGGATTCAGTGTCCAGTACCGACCAAGCAACTAAAATCAGCCTGTCCAAATACCGTGATTCTATTGTACCAGAAATTTCATTCGGTTTAAACCCCAAATAAATGGTTTTCCGCAGAAACTGATGTATAATTTCATAAATTGTAATAATTATCACCTTTACAGCAAAAAATAAATGGCTAGTAAAATATGTGTAAGAAGGATTTCTGCACTCTTTATGGAATTAGGAATTGGGGACGTTTCTCAAAATTGATCGTCTGACAAAGGGAGACGTTTCTCAAAATCGGCCGGGTAAAATATAAAGGTGTTGAAACATTATGCAATCAATAACCGTAACAGAAAAAGGTGCAAATACGAAAATCGAGCAATATCTTCAGGCCGCATTCCCTGATTTATCCTTCGGAGCTCTGCAGAAAGCATTCCGCAGACGGGATATTAAAGCAAACGGCGTCAGGGTAGGCAAAGACCATATTGTTGCGCCCGGAGACAGACTGGAAATATTCATAACAGATGAACTTCTATACGGTACGGGAAATATCGGTAGAACCGCATCTGAAAGCAAATTTTCAGTAGCTTATGAAGACAATAATCTGATCATAGTAAATAAGGCACAGGGCATTCCGGTGCATCCTGACAGGGAACAGTCCCATGAAACACTAATCGACCTTGTACGGGTGTATCTGCGGGAAAGAGACAGGCAACAGACTACTGAGCAGCAGATAGACAGGCCCCAGACTGACAGGCCCGAGACTGACGGGCAGCAGACTGAGAAATTTACACCGAATAACCACACACTAAACAACAATAGCTTTCAGCCCGAGCTGTGCCACAGATTGGACCGCAACACTGGCGGGCTTGTAATCATCGCAAAGAATAAGTCAAGCCATGATTTCATCATTGAAAAGTTGGAGTCCCGGGAAATAAAAAAGTACTACCAATGTCTTGTAGCTGGAAAGATGGAAAAGAAGGAGGCGAACCTTCAAGCCTACCTCTGGAAGGATGCATCAAAAAGTCGTGTCTTCATCAGTGACACTACAAAACCCGGTGCCCAGAAAATCATAACAGCTTACAAGGTCCTTGAATATGACCGGGAAAGAGATATCAGCAGGCTTGAGATCGAACTGGTAACAGGGCGCACTCATCAGATCAGAGCACACATGGCCTACATCGGACACCCTGTAATAGGCGACGGCAAGTATGGCAAAAATTCTATCAACCGCGCTTTTGGGTTAAAGCAGCAGGCACTGTGGGCATGCCGCCTTAAATTCGATTTTGCTAAAAACGATAAACAGACGCACCAGGAGCACACCGAGCAGTTGGTAAAGATGGAACAACAGAAAGACTCTAAGCAACAGAGGCGCAATGATAAAACAAATGACAATGAACGGTTGGGAGATAACACTTCGTTGGTACACACAAACATGCTGAAGGTACTGAACGGCAAGGAAATCAGTATAAAGCCCGGGTTTATAATGAATTCGGGTAAACGTAACGGAATATCCCGAACAAAATAACAGCCGCTCTATATAAACAGAACGGCTGCCTTTCACATCAATTACTTTCCATCCGCGTCTATTACTTTCCTATAAATTGCTGTACCAGTATCTTGCCATATGTGCTGCTGTTTTCAACACCGATCCCGGTTACCTTAAACCCGGAATTCAGAATGTTCTTCTTGTGGTTTTCGGAACTCATCCATGCTTTAAATGCCCCTTCGACCGTCTTGTTTCCTGCAATATTTTCACCGGCTGATTTGAAGACATTGTCGAACTGCCGCATCATATCAAAGGGCGAACCGTAAGTAGGTGATTGATGAGAAAAATAATTGTTATCAACCATATCCTTTGCTTTCATCCTTGCAACCTTCATCAGATTCTCATCCGTCACAAGTGCATCCAGTCCTTTATCCGCACGTGCTTTGTTCACCAGCTCCAACAGCTTTTGCTCATCCTCCGAAAGAGTCGCCTTTTTCTGCGTAGCCGGGTCCTTTGCAGCAGACTGATCCGTTGAAGCAGTATTATTGGAAGAGACAGTTATGGCCCCCCCATTCCCAAAATCGATGTACCTGCCATCTACTGCTCCAACCACTCCTGTGTCCGGATTGAATATTGCATACCATTCGCCCAGCCTACCCATAACCGTCACTGCCTGACCTTTTTCAAGCTTGCAGATGGAAGGATAATCTGTTGACGGGCCCTCCCTGACATTGAGTTTGGTGGCCGTTACAGTTGCCGAATCATTTGCGATTTTCTCAAAGGCCAATATGGTTGGGGCGGTATCGCCGGCGGCCGCTGCATAACAGGTTGATGTAACAATAAGTACACTCAGCACTGTTAAAATAATGATCCTTTTTTTCATACTATTACCTCCAATTGTCTCTTCATGCAAATTATTTTGTTTTATACTGATAATAGTATTGACAAATATTTTTGAATTATTTGCATTCTTATGACATGCAGGCAATAAATTTTCAATTTGTTTTCTTCTCCAGCTTTTTGTTTCTGAAATACAGTGCAATGTCCGTTGAAACCATCAAAAGGTTAAGCATATAAAGGAAAACCACAAAGTCACGACTAAAAAGCAGCTTATGGATAATTCCGGAAATATAACCGACTACAACCACCAGCAAAAAAACTACACTTTTCCCCTTCGTTTGCCTTGAGGTGTAGGACTTGTATATGGAAAACGGCCACGCTATGCCGAAGCAAAGCAGCATTATAATCTCAAATACACTCATCCGTTCAAATCCCCCCTAATAAACAAATCAATAAGCCTTCCCCCAATAAACCAGCGACTTGGCATCCTTGCCGCAGCAAATGCATTTACCTGAGACGGCAGGTTCATCAAATGGAATACAGCGAGAAGTCGCCCCTGTCTTTTCCTTGATCGTCTCCTCACAGGCCAGCTCTCCGCACCACATGGCCTTAATAAAGCCGGGCGTTTGATTGATAATCCTCTCAAATTCCGAAAATTCCACAGCAGTGTATGTCTTCTCATCTCTGAGCCTGACAGCCTTTTCCAATAGATTGCCATGGATGGAATCCAGCAGTTCACATACGCTGGTCTCAATCTCGTCGATAGGCACAAATATCTTCTCTCTGGTATCTCTTCTTACAAGAACAACCTGTCCCTTCTCAATATCCTTTGGCCCTATTTCAAGCCGCACCGGAACGCCCTTCATTTCATATTCGCTAAACTTCCAACCTGGTGACTTGTCAGTATCGTCCATCTTCACCCTCACAACACCGGACAATCTGCTGCAAATCTCGGAGGCTTTCTCCAGAACACCTTCCTTATGCTGTGATACAGGAATTACGACTACCTGCAAAGGTGCAACTCTTGGCGGAAGTACCAGACCGCTGTTATCACCATGTACCATGATAATGGCGCCGATTATGCGGGTAGACATGCCCCAGGAGGTCTGATGCACATACTGGAGCTGGTTGTTGCTGTCGGTGTACTGAATGTCAAACGCTTTGGCAAAACCGTCCCCAAAATTATGGGACGTGCCGGATTGCAAAGCAATACCGTTGTGCATGAGCGCCTCGATTGTATAGGTTGCTTCAGCCCCGGCAAACTTTTCCTTCTCCGTTTTCTGCCCCTTAATTACAGGTATGGCTAATACATTTTCACAGAACTCCGCATACACATTGAGCATTCTGATCGTTTCTTCCTGAGCATCCTCTGCGGTGGCATGCGCCGTGTGTCCCTCCTGCCACAGAAATTCAAGAGTCCTCAAAAACGGACGGGTGGTTTTCTCCCACCTGACAACTGAGCACCACTGGTTGTAAAGCTTCGGAAGATCCCTGTAGGAATGGATAATGTTTGCATAATGATCACAAAACAGTGTTTCGGATGTCGGCCTAACGCAGAGCCTTTCAGTTAGTGCATCGCTTCCGCCGTGCGTCACCCATGCCACCTCGGGAGCAAAGCCTTCAACATGGTCCTTTTCCTTTTGCAGAAGTCCTTCAGGAATGAACATTGGCATATAGACGTTTTCATGACCGGTCTTCTTGAACCTTTCATTTAGCCCGTTCTGGATGTTTTCCCATATCGCATACCCGTAGGGCCGAACGATCATACAGCCTCTAACGCTGGAATAGTCAACCAGATCGGATTTTTTGATTACATCGGTATACCACTGTGAAAAGTCCTCCTCCATTGAGGTAATTTCTTCAACAAATTTTTTCTCCTGCGCCATATAAAACAACTCCTTTTCTTGATAATAAAACAAACGCCCCTGTAAACATACAGGGGCGAATCAACTCCGCGGTACCACCCAATTTGGAAAAACCAACTTGTTGAACCTGTATCGCAGTTCACACGGCAGTTTCATCAACTGCATCTCGGGGGTGGGAAGAAAGGTTTTGCCTTTCGCATTCCCGTCATCGACATCTCATTATGAGGCCCTTGGCATTTCTTTTTATTAGGATGTAGTATATTACAACCTTTTCTGACTGTCAAGACACTTTTGACAAATGAGTGGAAATGATTGATCCAATTGGCCACCTCCTATCTTCTTGCCCAAAGATTTTCTTCAAAGCCACGACATCAGGCTAATTTACGTTAGCTGCAGACATCTTCAGCTCGGGACTTTGACACTTGAATAAATATATGAATCTTTGAAAGCCTTGAAAACAAGGCTTTTTTTATTGCTTTTTTGTCAAATTTCTTTGTAAAATAGTTGCGTACTTTGTGGTACTGTAGTATAATATAAGGAGTTGGAGGTGTTTTATGAGACTAAAGATAACCAAGTCAAAGAACGCGGCGTCCCTTTACGTGATTAAATCCATTTACAAAAATGGCACCCGCACTTCAAAGATTGTTGAAAAGCTCGGAACCATGGCAGAATTAAGCAAAAAGCTAAACGGCCAAGACCCCATCGAGTGGGCAAAAAAGCACATCGATGAGCTTAATCAAAGAGAAAAGGACGAAAGCAGGGAGGTCATCGTCAAACACTCCCCCTCCAAGGTAATCGCCAAAGACGAACAGCGCTCCTTTAACGGCGGATACCTTTTCCCGCAGCAGATATACCATGAACTAAAGCTCAACAAGCTCTGCAAAGAGATTTCCCAAAAATATAAATTCACCTTTAACCTCGATTCGATACTCTCGCGATTGATCTACTCAAGAATTATCTACCCATCTTCGAAGCGGGCGACCTTTGAGCTTTCCAAACAGTTCATCGAACAGCCTGACTTTAAACTCCAGCATATATACAGGGCTCTTGAGGTCTTTGCCAAGGAAGCCGATTACATACAATCATCCTTATACAACAACAGCTTAAAAGTTTCCAATAGAAATACAGGCGTACTCTACTATGACTGCACCGACTACTTCTTTGAAATTGAGCAGGAGGAAGGGAATAAGCAATACGGTCACGGAAAAGACCACAAGCCGAACCCCATTGTGCAGATGGGCTTGTTCATGGACGGAGACGGTATTCCCCTTGCTTTCAGTATTAACCAGGGAAATACAAATGAACAACTCACACTAAAACCATTAGAGCAAAAAATCCTTTCTGATTTCGAACTCTCTAAGTTTGTTGTATGCACCGACGCAGGGCTTGCATCCAATGCCAACAGGAAATACAACAACATAGGCGGGAGAGCATTTATCACAACTCAATCCATCAAGAAGCTGAAGGCGCATTTGAAAGAATGGGCTCTAGACCCTCAAAGCTGGAGCCTTAGTGACAGCAGAAAAACCTATGACCTCACCTCGTTGGATGAAGCTAAATACAAGGATGCCGTATTTCATAAAGAACGCTGGATAAAGGAAAATGGGCTTGAGCAAAAGCTCATTGTTACATACTCCATCAAATACCGAGACTACCAAAGAAACATCCGAAGCAAACAAGTGGAGCGGGCGCAAAAAGCAATCTCATCTGGCTCCATAAAGTTAAAAAAATTCAACCCCAATGATTTCAAAAGATTTATTGTTAAAAAACACTTCACCGCCGATGGAGAGGCAGCTGAACGCAAAACATACAACATCGATGCCGACCTCATTTCGAAAGAGGCTGCATTCGATGGTTTCTATGCTGTGTGTACGAACCTTGAAGATGATGCATCTGCAATCATACAGGTGAACAGGAGGCGCTGGGAAATCGAAGAGTGTTTCCGGATAATGAAGAGCGAATTCAAGGCAAGGCCAGTATACCTGAGCCGGGATGAGCGGATATTGGCACATTTCATGACATGCTTCATTGCACTTGTCGTCTACAGACTCCTTGAAAAGAAGCTAGGAGACAAATACACATGCCATGAAATCATCAACGGATTGAGGCGCATGAACTTTTTGGAGATAAATGGCGAGGGCTATATACCGACCTATACGAGAACTGACTTTACGGATGATCTGCATGAAGCCTTCGGTTTCCGCACCGACTATCAGATCGTTGCCAATAGCCTGATGAAAAAAATATTTAAAAGCACGAAAGCATAAAAACATTACGCACTTTTTTTAATCAAATCAAAAGCTTGGAACTCCCTATTTTCAAGAGGTTCCAAGCTTTCCTTTTTCTCCAACTGTCAAAGATAAGA